>NZ_JBFUBY010000029.1:0-53138 GCF_056405515.1 Polaromonas sp. P1_G2 | reverse complement strand
GCCCTCACCAGGGTTGAGCCGGTTTGCCGATGCGGCCCCAGGCCGCATCCTTGAAAAAAGCGCCTCTTCAGGCGCTTTTTTCATGGCCAAAATGGCTGGCGTCCGGTGAATTGGGTTCGATGCGGTATCCAATCCAGCTAAAAAACTCCTCTTGATGGAAGACGGCCATGATGTTTAATCCATGGATAACGTCAACGGGGGAGTACTGAAAATGTTGTCCAGAATTGCAGTTTTTTTGGCATTGATCCTGGGACTTGGATGTTTTTCCATTTCAAGCAGCCAGCCAGTTGCAAAACCCGTCGTAACAATAAATCCCTGGGTGCCGCACGCATTCCCCGTGGCGATTTACCGCAACATCAGAGCGGATCATTTGAGTCAAATGCTGGTTGATTCATTTTCGGAATTCAATTTTTCCCTGCTTGCTAAAAGAAAAGATGCGGATGACAGCACGGTCTTCCAGTTCTCCTATCCCATGGATAAGAACGGCAAATCCGGAACCGTGATTTTTGAATTCAAGGTCGACGGCACCGTTGTCAAGAACAAGTGCATGAATTGCTTCTTGCGCAGGGGACGAATACTGAATGAAAGGGACATGGGGAAACTGCCATGGATGGCCCAGTACGATCTCAGCAGCCGGCTCTACCCGGACATCGATCAGGCGTATGCGTCGATTAAAAACAAGTCGCAGAACTACCTGGATCCCCAACACGGGTTTGAGTACAAAAACATGTGGAGCGGGGAGCGTAACCGCCCGGGTTACGACAACTCCTACGTCAAGGTCAAACTGCCGGATCTGAAGCGGGAGGTAGCCCGTGCCTTCACGGAGTCCGGATTCATTTTGCTGCGTGACAGCAATCCTGCCGCCGATGCGGCTGATTCGGTTCTGGCGTTTTCATTCCCGATTGACAGCGACAGTCCCAATGGTGTGGTGTATTCGATTCAATTCGCAAGCCAGTTTGATGCCGACGACTTTTGTTTCCCTTGCGAAACAGTGCGGCTGTATGACCCCTATCAAACACTGCAGCCCGCTGGTTTGTCCGCCATGTCCGGCAGGCTGACACTGGCTTCGCGGTTTGAGTCCGGACTCAATGGCGCCTACGAGAAAACCAGGGCGTCAACGGAACGGTATCTTCGGCCGGGAACGCAGTACATTCGGCCGCCAAAAGCTGCTTCGCTGGGCTCCGCACGGCCACCACCACCTCCTCCAACATGAGTCTGCGCTTGCTGGTTGGTCCAGCCAATCACGGCCCGCTCCTCTATGGGCCGTGGTTTGACAGGCTGTTCCTCTTTGGCACCGCCGGCATCGCGCTGGTCCTGGGCGCTTTGGCAACCATCTCGCCCGCGATGTTTGTGGCGGTGGTGCTGGTCGACGTCTGGCTGTTCGCCAGTCCCCACGTCATTGCCACCTATACCCGCATCGGGTTTGACAAAGCCCATGTCAAAAGGCACTGGTTCCTGATTTTTGGGTTGCCGCCCATCGTGCTTGYCGGGGTCACGATGGTGGCCCTGGCCTATGAGTTGGGTGGCTTGTTTACTTTGTATTTCATCGCCCAGACCTACCATGTCACCCGGCAGTCCTTCGGCATTGCAAGGGCATACAGAAGGGCCGACCCGCAAGCCGCGGGACCGGATCGTCTGGCGGAGAGCCTGATCTACCTCTTTCCGCTTTGGGGCTTGATGCACCGGTGCACAACGGCCCCTGAATTCTTCTATGGCTACCCCATCTACCTTCCTCCTGTCGACGCCGCGCTGACAGGCGCAACAGGCATCGTCGCCGTCTTTTCGTGCGCGTGGTGGGGGTACCGGCAGCTGCGCCTTGCGCTGGCCGGGCGGCTCAACGCGGGGCATTGCCTGTTTGTGGCATCGCACCTGCTTGTCACCGCGGTTGCCTACCTGTGGGTCACCGACATCACGTCGGGGTGGCTGGTGGTGAATATCTGGCACAACCTGCAATACCTGCAGTTTGTCTGGCTGCAGAATGTCCGCCGTGACGCACAAGGGCCCATAGCTACCCAGGAGCTTCAACGCCTGGTGAAGCCATTCAAAAATGCGGCCAAATACCTCGCCGTATGCCTGGTGCTGGGCGCGGTGATGTACGAAGCGCTCTCGGTGGCCGGCCGGCAACTGATCTGGCTGGGCTTGCCCACCGTGTTCATCTTGCATTTCACCGTGAATTTCCACCACTACCTTGTGGACGGCGTGATCTGGAAAAGGCCTAAGTTCGCTGCTTGATGCATCCGGAGCAGGCGTACGTGGTGAATGCGAGTTTGCGTCAAGCCTGCGCCCAGCCTTGGGCAATCTTCACAAGGGCATCCACCGACGCATTCGGCCTGTGCCTGTTCCAGGCAACCGCGATGGTCACAACGTCGACCGCATCCCGCAGCGGCTTGATGCTCACCCCTGTTGTATTCATCTTCCCCAGCGCGGAAGGCACGACGGCCACGCCCTGTCCGCACGCCACAAATGCCAGCTGGGACGCGACCGACATCGCTTCGTGAAGAATCCGGGGGGAAAAGCCGGCATCCCTGCACGCGGTCACCACGTCGTCGAAGTATGCGGGGCTGATGGAGCGGGGGAACAGCACGAAGTTTTCCTCCGAAACATCCGCCAGCTTGATCGACTTGTGCCTTGCCAGTTTGTGGCCGGACGGCAGGGCCACGGCCAGCCGGTCCTTGATCAAGGGCACCGCGGTCACGGCGCCGTAGCTGCCGTTTAGCCGGACAAACGCGACGTCCATGTCGCCGCTCTCCAGTGCGGCGAGCGCGCTGGCTGTGTCCGCCTCCTTTAGCGAGACTGTGATGCCCGGGTGATCTTTCTTGACGAGTTCAATGATCTCGGGAAGCACATCGAACATCGCCGAGGTGATGGTTCCCACTGTCAGCACGGCGGTGCGGCCGCCCGTCGCCTCCCTGACGGAAAGCTCAAGGCGCTGCACCTGCTCCGCAAATTTCTGCACGGCTGGAAGAATCGCCAGCCCGGCCGCCGTCAGCGTCACTCCACTTTGCGAACGCTCAAACAGCCTGGCCTTCAGGGCATGTTCCAGGACCTGTATCTGCTTGGTCAGGGGCGGCTGGGACATCCCCAGGCGCTTGGCCGCCTTTYCGAAATGGCGCTCTTCCGCAACCGCCAAAAACAGCCACAGATGCCGAAGGATTCTGAAGTTGATCATTTCGATTCCTTTTGTGTATGGATTCAATAGTCTCAAGGCAATAGACACCCCTCTTCAAGAGAGAGAGACTGATGTCATGCAAAGGAATCGATTTGATCCATTGCAAGAAAAATGTAGCCGAAACAGCGCAGACATCCAACTTCAATCCAACACATGACCGAAGAAAAACTTCTCCAGCGGCTCTACCAGCTCGACACGAACACCGTCTCCGACGCGCTTGATTTCCTTGAACTCAAAGGCGCCACTTTCGGCCTGCGCCCTCTCTGGAACTGTCCCAAGATCGTCGGGCTCGCCACCACGATCCAGCTGGGGCCCAAAACCGATCCCCGCGCCACGGTCCACCCCATCACGCCCGTGATCGCCGAGGTCAACTCGGCGAACCGCGTCCTGGTGATTACAGGGGGACTTGAAGGCATCTCCTCCTGGGGCGACCTGGTGGCGAACGCGTCCCAACTGAAAGGCATCAAGGGCACCGTTCTCGACGGCGTCTCGCGGGACATCGAGGGCAGTGAATCCATTGGCTACCCCGTTTTTGGGCGGGGCATCACGATGATCAGCGCCAGGAACAGGGTCGCGCAAATCTCCTCTGGCGAACCGATTCAAGTGCAGGGCGTGACGGTCCACCAGGACGACTATGTGATCGCCGACCGCTGCGGAACCGTGTTCGTTCCCGCCGGCCGTATTGAGGAAGTGGTCGCCCTGGGCGAAAAGATCGCCGCGCGGCAGGATGGCATGGTCCAGGCCATCCGCGCCGGCCGCTCCGTCTCCGAAGTCATGCATGACAAGGAGTTCGCCGCCATCGTGGTGGAGAAACAAAAATGAGCATGGAAATGAGTATCGAAGACAAAGACCTTGTGGCGCTGTTCGAGGGCCTGGATACGCCGGGTGTGTCGGACGCCATGGACAGGCTCGGCCTCCCAGGTCAGTGCCTGGGCATCGCGCCCTTGGCCAACTACGCCAAAACCGTCGCTGGCCCGGCCTTTACGGTGCGCTACGTTCCAACCAGCAACCCGCCCGGCACGGCCGGCGACTTTATTGACGACGTGGCCGAGGGCGACTTCGTCGTTATCGACAACAGCGGCCGGACGGATTGCACGGTCTGGGGCGACATCATGACCCAGGTCGCCGGCACGCAGAAGTTCGCGGGCACCGTCATCGACGGCGTGTGCAGGGACGTGATGAAAGCGATTTCCGACGGCTATCCCATGTTCACCCGGGGGCGCTATATGCGGACCGGGAAAGACCGGGTCGAATTCCTGGAAGCGAACGTCCCCGTCTCCATAGGCGGCGCCCGGGTCAGGCCTCGCGACATCGTTGTGGCCGACGCGAACGGCGTGGTCGTGGTGCCGCGGGAGAGAGCCAGGGAAGTCGCCGAGGCGGCCCAGAAGATTGAAGGCGTTGAGCGGARGATCAGGGAGGAAATTTCCGGAGGCAAGACGCTGAAAGAAGCCCGGGCGGCTTTGGGGTACCACACCCTGCAAAGGAAGGCCTGATGAACTCCAAGCTGTTTGCAACGGCCGGCGAGCTCGGCTCTTCGACGCTTTTCGAGGCATCGGGCCTGAGATGCGCACTGGACCGGAATATTCGTCCCATCCGCCCCGGCCAGGTGCTCGTAGGCGAGGCCTATCCGCTGTCGTGCGCACCGGGTGACAACCTCGCCATCCACATTGCCCTGGAAAAAGCGCCGGCGAACAGCGTCTTGGTCGTCGACGCCAGTGGTTTTGTCGCCGGCTACTGGGGAGAGGTATTGACCGTCGCCGCCCAGGCCAGGGGCATCGCCGGACTGGTCATGGACGGCGGCGTGCGCGATATCGCGGCCATGAATCGGCGGAGTTTCCCCGTTTTTACGAGAGGAATTTCAGTCCAGGGAACGGCCAAGGCAAGGTTTAACTCCGTCGGGGAATCCATTCAGATAGCGGACTGCGGTATTTCCCGGGGTGACCTGGTGGTCGCCGACGACGATGGCGTCGTGGTGATTCCCCGGATGCACGTCGAACGCGTCATCAGCGCCGCAAAGGAGCGCGCCGGCAAAGAGGCCCTGATGATGGAACAGCTCGGAGCAGGCGCCACGACCCTCGAACTTCTGGGCTTGCAGAAATGGCGCTAGAAACTACCCTGGCGGATGGCGGCCCGCTCAGCGCACGGCTGGCGGCCGTCCAGCCGTCCGCGACCTACGGGATGCTTGCGCGGGCCGCCGCGCTGAAGGAATCCGGCCGCGATGTGATCTCGCTGAGCGCGGGAGAGCCGGACTTCGACACGCCTGCCAATATCCGGGAAGCCGCCATCGCGGCCATCAACGCGGGCCACACACGCTATCCGCCGGTTGCGGGGATAGCACCTCTACGTGCGGCCATCGTTTCAAAGTTCGAGCGCGAAAACGGCTTGCGCTACGGCGCCAACGAGACCATGGTGTCGAGCGGCGGGAAACAGGTCATCTTCAACGCCCTGATGGCAACGCTCGATCCGGGCGACGAGGTGGCCATTCCGGCGCCTTACTGGGTGAGCTACCCCGAAATCGCGCTGCTCTGCGGCGGCCGGCCCGTGATCATCCCGACCCGAATGGAGAACGGCTTCAAGCTGGCGGAGAAAGATTTACGTGCCGCGCTCACACCCCGGACCAAATGGCTGATCCTCAACTCCCCCTCGAATCCCTCGGGCGCGGTCTACAGCCGGCAGGACCTGCAGGTGATCGTGAATGTATTGCGGGACTACCCCAAGGTACTGGTCATGTCCGATGACATCTATGAGCATCTCGTCTTTGACCAGCAACCCTTTCACACCATTGCCCAGCTCGGAGAAGACATCCAACGCCGGACCTTGATCGTCAACGGCGTCTCAAAAGCTTACGCGATGACCGGCTGGCGGATTGGCTATGGCGCCGGGCCTGAGTGGCTTCTAGGCGCAATGGAAAAGATCCAGGGGCAACAGACCTCCGGCGCCAGCTCGGTCTCGCAGTACGCGGCCCTCGAGGCGCTCAACGGGCCGCAAGATTTCATTGCGCTTGCCAGGAAATCCTACGAGCGAAGAAGGGATCTCGTCGTTTCGATGCTCAATACGGTCCCTGGACTCAGCTGCATCAAGCCGGAAGGCGCGTTCTACGCCTACCCCTCCTGCGAAGGGTTGATCGGCAAGAAGACGCCGGATGGCGCGCACATCGCGGATGACGAAACCTTCGCCAATCAGCTCCTGCTGCAAACCGGTGTCGCGGCGGTTCACGGCAGTGCYTTTGGCCTGGGCCCGCATATCCGTGTCGCCTTCGCCGCGGATGACCAACTGCTGGTGGAAGCCTGCAATCGCATCAAGCACTTTTGTTCGTCCCTCACCTAGTTTTTACCTGCAACCTGGAGCACTTATGAAACGACTCAAACCAACGGCATTGCTGGTCGCCGCGGCGATGTTTGCAATGCCTGTCCTTGCGCAGGTCAGCACACTGGAGAAGATGCGAACCACCGGCAAGCTGACGATGGGGGTGAGGGACGGATCCGTCCCGCTGTCGTATACGCTGGGCGACGGAAAGTACGTGGGGTTTCACATTGATATCTGCCAGCAGATCATCAATGCCGCCCGGCGACAACTCAACCTGGGCATGATCGAAGTCGGCTACCAGCTGGTCTCGTCCCAAAACCGCATTCCACTCGTGCAAAACGGCACGGTTGATCTTGAGTGCGGTTCCACGACCAACAACGCGGCACGGCAGAAAGACGTCGCATTCGCCGTGACAACCTACATCGAAGAGGTTCGAATGGCTGTCAGGGTCGATTCGGGGATCACCTCCATAAGCCAGCTCAACGGAAAGACAGTCGTCACGACGACGGGTACCACCTCGGTGCAGCACCTGCGGAAACACAAGAGGGCTGCAGGCCTGGACTTCAAGGAAATTCAGGGAAAGGACCACCAGGACAGTTTCCTGCTTCTGGAGACCGGCCGGGCCGATGCCTACGTCATCGACGGTGCCATGCTGGCAAGCCTGATCGCCACATCCAAGACACCCAGGAACTTCGCGGTGGTGGGAGAAGTCCTGAATGTGGAGCCCATCGCCATCATGATGCGAAAAGACGATAAGGAACTCAAAAAGATAGCGGATGAAACCATCCGGTCCATGGCCGCGTCGGGCGCCCTGCGCGACCTGTGGACGAAGTGGTACCTCAAGCCCATTCCGCCAAAAGGCGTGGCCATAGGCCTGCAAACCCCCGAATCGATCAAGGCAGCATGGGCCAAACCCAATGACAGGCCGATGGAGGACTACCAGGCGGCGCCGGCGGCGGCGAAACCCTAACCAGTCCCTCCCAAGGGCTACACCATCACGACCGGCTGCGGCCAGAAGATCAGCCTGGAGCACGGTTCGCACACCCGCAGCAAAAAGAACCCAGGCAAGCGCCCGCATCAAGCCTGGCCAGTTTCAGGTCTCGAGCGCAGCCGCCATGCGGTGCGGCATGAGGCGTTCGCGCGGCGCTTCGCCGCCCCACAGGCTCAGCATCAGGTCCACGATGACCGGTCCGAAATCCTGATGCGGAATTTCGACCGAGGTGAGCCACGGGGCGAGCCAGGCATTGATCGGGTTGCCGTCGATGCCGACCAACTCGCAATCGGCGGGCACCCGGATCCCGCTCTCGCGGGCCACGCGGTGCAGCCCATAGGCGACCTGGTCGCTGATGCACATCGCGCCACGCGGCCAGGCGCCGGGCGCCGCGAACTGGGCCCCGGCGGCGTAGCCGATTTCCAGATGCGAGATGCCCGGGGCCTCCACCCGGCGGATCCGGTCGGCTGACAAGCCTCTTGCGCCGGCCCGCWCGCAGAAGCCCTGCACGCGTTCCCTGGTCGTGGACGATCCGCGCGACGGAAATACCACGGCCGGCGCGTCGATGCCGCGGTCGAGCAGGTAGTCTGCGGCGGCGGCGCCGGCCGCCAGGTTGTCCGGCCCCACGAAGGCGCAGGTGCCGAACGGGCTGCGCCGGCTCACGAAGACTATCGGCGCACCGCGCTCCACGAAGTCGCGCAGGCCGGCACTGGGCTGGGCCGCGACCATCACGTAGCCCTGCACGACCTGCGAACGCATGGCGTTGAGATAGTCGTCCTGCAGCTCCGGCCGGTCGTGCGTGTCGCACAGGATCATCGTATAGCCGGCCTCGCGCAACGCGGCCTCGGTGGAGGCGGCCAGCGTGGCCATCACCGGGTTGTCGAGGTTGGCGGCCAGCATCGCGACCAGGCGGCTCTCACGGTTGCGTAGCGCGCGCCCCAACTGGTTCGGGTGGTAGCCCACGGTCTTGATCGCCTCGCGCACGCGCGCCAGCGTTTCCGGCGAAGCCCGCCGGGTCTCGCCGTTCACGATGCGCGAGACGGTGGAGATTGAGACGCCGGCCTGCACGGCGACTTCGCTCAGCGAAACCGGGCCGACGCCCTCCGCGACTGACAAGTATGGCAAACGATTGCCAAGCGTTGGCAAACGTTTGCCATAATAGCCAAAACCGCCAACGATCGCAACACAACGGCACAGGACGACATGGTTTTCACTTCCAGCAGCACGCACAGCGACGGCAAGTCCCTGTCGGTGCGCCTGCTCGATCCGTATCCGCGCGCCGAGGAAATACTGCCCTGCGCGACTGGCGCGAGACGCCCGCGGATTTCGCCCTTGCGCCGGCGGCTGACGCGCATTCATGAAGCCGACGACCGATCGGCCCCTCCCTTCCTTTTTTCCAGAAAGAGACAACCATGAACTTCCAGCTTCGTTCCCTCGCCAGGCGCGCCACGCGCGCCGGCCTCCTGGGCGCCGCCGTCGCCACGCTGGCCACCAGCGCCTTCGCCGACATCCGCGTCATGTGCTACCAGGACGGCAATGAATGCGATGTCACGGCCGACCTCATCAAGCGTTATGAAGCCCAGAACGCCGGCGCCAAGGTGATCCTGGATGTGGTGCCTTACAAGACGGTGGTCGAGCAGCTGCCGGTGYAGCTCGCGGCCGGCCAGGGGCCCGACATCGCGCGTGTCGCCGAAATCGGCGGCCTGTCGAAGAACTACATCGACATCAGCGCCCACGTGAAGGACCGCAAGTACTGGGAAGACAACTTCGGCAGCACCTTGCCCTGGATGCGCAACAAGGCGGGCGACAAGGGCATCTACGGTTTCCTGTCGCAAATGACCATGACCGGCCCCTTCGTCAACAAGACCTTATTCGAGCAGGCCAAGGTACCCATGCCCGGCCCCAAGGCCACCTGGGAAGAGTGGGCCGACGCAGCGCGCAAGGTGGCCAAGGCCACGCAGACCCCGGCGGCCATGGCCTGGGACCGTTCGGGCCACCGCTTCGCCGGCCCCGCCGTGAGCTACGGCGCGAAGATCTTCGACGCCAAGGGCAACCTCACGGTTGACACCGGCTACAAGACCGCCGTGGGCAAGTTCGTCGCCTGGCACAAGGATGGCACCATGCTGAAAGATGTGTGGGGCGGCTCGGGCGGCTCCAGCTATGCCGATGCGGTGGGCGAGTTCAAGAACGGCCGCGTGGTGATGATCCTGTCGGGTTCCTGGCAGATCAACCGCATGCAAAAGGAAATCGGCAACGCCTTCGACTGGGTCGCCGTGCCCAACCCCTGCGGCCCTGCTGCCTGCTCGGGCATGCCCGGCGGCGCGGCCTGGGTGGCGCTGAAAACCACCAAGTCCCCGAAGGAAGTGGGTCGCTTCCTGGACTTCATGGCGCAGGAGGCCAATGTCGCCGAATTCGCGTCCCGGACCAACAACATCCCGGCGCATGCCGGCGTGGCCAAAAAAGGCGTGGACTACCCGAGCGCCGGTCCGGCGGCGCGCGCCGCGCTGGGCGTGTTCACCAGCGGCACCGCCACCATCGCGCCGCCGGCCTACGCGCTGCAAGGCTACAAGTACAACCGCGCCCTGATGCTGCCGACCGTGGGCGCGCACTGCGTGCGCGCCTCCCCCCTTGCAGGGGGCGACACCTGCGGCCTGGCGGAGCCAGTTCCGCGCTGTCACTGGCATAAGGCAATGCGCTAGCGGCGTCATAGGTACAGATCGGAGTCGGTATGTCGGTTTTTTCGGCCTTCCTGGGCTTTTTGTTCAACCTGTTCGAGCCGGTCTTCCGGCTGGGCCAGAAATGGCTGGGCGCCTCGCGCATAGGCTGGTTGTTCGTCGGGCCCAACCTGGTGGTGATCAGCCTCTTCACCTTTTTGCCCATCGTGGTGAACCTGGTGTATGCGGTCACGGGCGGGGTGAACCTGCTGCCCACGCAGCGGCCATTCACCGGGCTGGAGAACTTCGCCATCCTGCTTGAATGCCGCGACTACACCGACCTGCAGACCTGCCGCACCGACATCTTCTGGCGCTCCATCGCCAACACGGTGAAGTTCAGCCTGATCCAGGTGGCCTTGATGGTGTTCTTCTCGCTGGTGACGGCCCTGGTGCTGAACCGCAAGATCATCGGCCGCGGTTTCTGGCGCGGCGTGTTCTTCTACCCGGTGCTGCTGTCGCCGGTGGTGGTGGCGCTGATCTGGAAATGGCTGCTGCAAAGCCAGGGCGTGTTCAATGCCGCGCTGGTGTCCATGGGCGCCTCGCCGATGGACTGGCTGCTGGACCGGCACTGGGCTTTTTTCTGGGTGGTGGTGGTGTCGATCTGGGCCCACATGGGCTTTTACACGCTGATCCTGCTGGCCGGCCTGCAGGCCATTCCGAAAGACGTTTATGAAGCCGCCGAGATGGACGCCGCGCCGCCGTGGCGTGTGCTGAGGCGCATCACGCTGCCGCTGCTCATGCCCAACCTGATCGTGGTGCTGGTGCTGGTGATGATCCGCGCGGTGCAGAGCTTTGACGAGGTGTTTGTGCTCACCGGCGGCGGCCCGGGCTCGGCCACCACCTTCATCGTGCAGTACATCTACCAGACCGGTTTCGCCGAGCAGATCCACCTCTACGGCCTGGCCGCCGCGGCCTCGCTGATCCTGGCCGCCGGCCTGATGGCCCTGACGCTCGCGCAACTGCGGCTGTCCAAAGCCGGCGAGGCCGGAAAAATCAAGAAGTAAGGAAAAAGCCATGGCCAATTTCTTTACCCGTACCCAGGGTCACAAGCACGGCGGCAGCCGCCTGCATTGGACCGACTGGGTCTCTTACGCCTACCTGCTGGCCGGCCTCATCGTGATGTTCGGGCCGGTGCTGTGGCTCGTGATGTCGTCCTTCAAGACCGAAAGCGCGCTCAGCCAGTTCCCACCGACCTTCCTGCCCTACAGCCAGAAGGAAGCGGTGGTGGCCGGTTACGACAAGCCCCTGCCGCTGTTCCGTGCCAAGGACGAACAGGGCAACATCCGCGAACTGGCCCAGGTGCGCCGCATCGGCCTGGTCGCCACCATGGTCGACCCCGCCGCGCCGCAAGCCGAGCTCCGCGTCAACATCAACGACCGCAAGCCGGTGAATGAACTCAAGTTCGCCGGCGGCAACTACACCGAGCTGTTCGGCAAGTTCGCCTTCGGCACCTACCTGTGGAACAGCGTGTTCATCACCGTGGTGGCGACCATCCTCACGTTGCTGTTCAACTCGATGGCGGCCTTCGCGCTGTCCAAGTACCAGTTCACCGGGCAAAAGACGGTGTTCGTGCTGATCATCGCCACGCTGATGATCCCGCCCACCATCATCCTGGTGCCGGCCTTCCTGGTGATCTCGGAACTGAACCTCTTGAACAACCTCTGGGGCGTGATCCTGCCCGCGGTGGCCACGCCCACCGGCGTGTTCCTGCTGCGCCAGTACATGCTGACCATTCCCGACGAATTGCTGGAGGCCGCACGTATGGACAACGCCAGCGAGTGGCGCATCTACTGGAAGATCATCCTGCCGCTGGCGGCCCCCGCCATGGCGGTGCTGGCCATCTTCTCCTTCATGTGGCGCTGGAACGATTTCCTCTGGCCGCTGATCGTGCTGTCCAAGTCTGAGCACTTCACCCTGCAGCTGGCGCTCAATGCCTTCCAGGGCGAACTCAACACGCAGTGGCACTACCTGCTGGCGATGACCGTGATCACCCTGATCCCGATCACCCTGGTCTTCGCCTTCCTGCAGAAATACATCGCGACCGGCATCGCCAGCGCCGGCGTCAAATAAACCAAGGACTCTCCCGTGGCCACTCTTGAACTCGCCAGCGTCGTCAAAACCTTCGACAAAGCTACCATCATCCATGGTGTGGACCTGACCGTTACCGACGGTGAATTCGTAGTCTTCGTCGGCCCCTCGGGCTGCGGAAAATCCACGCTGCTGCGCATCATCTCCGGGCTGGAGCCCGCCAGCAGCGGCGACATCCGTATCGACGGCCAGCGCGTCAACGAGGTCAGCGCCGCGCACCGCGGCTGCTCCATGGTGTTCCAGTCCTATGCGCTSTAYCCGCACATGAGCGTCTACGACAACATGGCTTTCGGCCTGGAGAACCTGGGCGTGGCCAGGCCGGTCATCGAAAGCAAGGTCAACGCCGCCGCCGCCCTGCTGCAGCTCACTCCGCTGCTGCAGCGCAAGCCCACCCAGCTTTCCGGCGGCCAGCGSCAGCGCGTGGCCATAGGCCGCTCCATCGTTCGCGAACCCAAGCTCTTCCTGTTCGACGAGCCGCTGTCCAACCTCGACGCCGAGCTGCGCGTCTCCATGCGCGCCGAGATCCGCGACTTGCACGCCCGCCTGGGCGCGACCATGATTTACGTCACCCACGACCAGGTCGAGGCCATGACCATGGCCGACAAGATCGTGGTGCTGCGCGCCGGCCGCATCGAGCAGGTCGGCTCGCCGCTGGAGCTGTACAACCGGCCCTGCAACCAGTTCGTGGCCGGCTTCATCGGCAGCCCACGCATGAACTTCGTGCCGGCGGCGCAGCTGCCCGGCGCCAAACCCGGCGCCCAGACCGTGGGCATACGGCCCGAGCACGCGCGGCTGTCGGACGACGGTCCGCTGCAACTGGCGGTAACCCAGGTCGAGCAGCTCGGCAGCACCAGCATCCTGCACGGCAAGGTGGTACCCGATGCGCCTTTTGAACTGATCCTGAACGGCCAGACCACGATCAAGCGCGGCGACACCGTCAGCGTGAGCGCGCCCGCTGAGCAGCTGCATTATTTCGACGCCAACGGCCTGCGCCTTTGAGCGCCATGCCCGGCTGACCCCATTTCCCTCCGATTCCCCCACCATGCGCCTGGACCATCCCCCCGTATTCGCCCTGCAATCTCGCACCGACAACCACCTTGTGCTGACCAGCGACGGCGCCGCCGTGGCCCACATCTGGGTGCTCGAAGAGGACATCGTCCGCGTGCTGGTGCTGCCGCAGGGCCGGCTGCAGATGCCGCGCAGCTGGACGGTGGCGCCCGGCCTGGAAAACCTGCCCGTCGAAGGCCGCGACCGTTTCGACGTGAGCGGCTTTTCGCTGCCCGCGTTCGAGCTCAAGGAAGAGGGCGCACAACTGCAGATCACCACCGGTGCTGTGCGCCTGAGCATCGCGCTCAAAGGTTTTTTCTGCCACTGGGAAAGCCGGCACCAGGGCCGCTGGCAGGCCAGCGCCGCCGACCGTTCCACGCAAAGCTACAACTTCGGCTGGTGGGACGAAAAGGTCTACCACTACCTGCAGCGTGATCGCGGCGAGGCTTACTTCGGCCTGGGCGAGCGCGCCGGCGACGCCAACCGCGCCGGCCAGCGCTACCGCATGTGCAACCTGGACCCCATGGGCTACAGCGCGCGCAGCACCGACCCGCTGTACAAACACATCCCGTTCTACATCACACGAAAACCAGGTGATGGTGGCGAACAGGACGCGGGCCTTTGCTACGGCCTGTTCTACGACACCTTGTCCGACTGCAGCTTCGACATGGGCCGCGAGATGGACAACTACCACGGCCACTACCGCTACTTTGTGGCCGACCACGGCGACCTCGACCTGTATTACATCGCCGGCGACGGCCCGGCCGCCATCACGCGCCGCTACACCTGGCTCACCGGCCGGCCCATCTTCCCGCCGCGCTACGCGCTGGGCTATTCCGGCTCGACCATGAGCTACACCGACGCGCCCAACGCGCAGGAGCGCATGGGCGAGTTCCTCGAGCGCTGCGAAGAGCATGACATTCCCTGCGACTCTTTTCACCTCTCGTCGGGCTACACCTCCATAGGCAACGGCCGCTACGTCTTCAACTGGAATCGCGAGAAATTTCCCGACCCCGCCCGCTTTGTGAAGAGCTACCTGGATCGCGGCGTGCGCCTGGTGCCCAACATCAAGCCCGCGCTGCTCGGCAACCACCCGCACTTTGAGGAAGCCAGGCAGGCCGGCCTGTTGGTGCAAGACCCGGACGGCCGGCCCACCGCCATCCAGTTCTGGGACGGCACCGGCGCCTACCTCGACTTCACCAATCCCAAGACCATCGCGTGGTGGAAGCAGCAGGTCACGGAGCAGCTGCTCGACTACGGCATCCCCGCCACCTGGAATGACAACAACGAATACGAAATCTGGAGCGACAAGGCGCTGGCCCACGGCTTCGGCGCGCCGCGTGCCGCGCGAGAGGTGCGCCCGCTGCAGACCCTGCTGATGATGCAGGCCTCGCATGCCGCGCAGTCCGAGTTCGCGCCCGCGGAGCGGCCCTACCTGGTGTCGCGCTCAGGCGCCGCCGGCATGCAGCGTTATGTGCAGACCTGGTCGGGCGACAACTACACGTCCTGGGAAACGCTGCGCTACAACATCCGCATGGGCCTGGGCCTGGCGATGTCCGGCGTGTCCAACACCGGCCACGACATCGGCGGCTTCTCCGGCCCCGCGCCGGGGCCTGAGTTGCTGCTGCGCTGGGTGCAGCACGGCATCTTCCTGCCGCGCTTCAGCATCCATTCATGGAACGACGACAAAACCGTCAATGAACCCTGGATGTACCCCGAGGTGACGCCCCAGGTGCGCGAACTGATCCGCCTGCGCTACCGGTTCATGCCCTACCTCTACGACCTGGTGTGGCGTTACCACACTGCCTACGAACCCATCATCCGGCCGACCTGCCACGACTTCCCCGAAGACATACGCTGCCTGGAAGAAAACGACGACATGCTGCTGGGCGGCAACCTGCTGGTGGCCTCGGTGGTCGAGCCCGGCCAGACGCAGCGCCGCGTATGGCTGCCCGGCACCGGGGGCTGGTACGAAGTGCACACGGCGCGGCACTTCGACGCCGGCCGATCGGTGACGCTGGAGGCGCCGCTGGACGGCGCGCCTCCGCTGCTGGCACGCGAAGGCTGCGCCATCCCGCTGAACCTCGGCGAGATTCATTTCGCAAAAGTCGAAGACGTGCGAGGCTTCCAGCTGTTTCCCTTCAGGGGCGACGGCAGTTTCGAGGCCGCGTGTTTTGAAGACGACGGCCATACCCAGGCCTGGCGCAGCGGCGCTTATGGGCAGTGGCGCTTGCGGGTCGAGTCCACCGCAGGGGCTCTGCACATCGCGGTTCATCGTGAGGGCGCGCAGCCGCCTGTGCAAGACAGTCTCATCCTGCTGATGCCGGCGGCCGAGCAGCGTGTGCTGAGCTTTGCTGGCGCAACGTTGGTGCAAGACCGGCTAGAAGAGGCAGGCGCCTGGAGGTGGCTGACCCTGAAGCTCTAGTCCGGCGGCGGCAGTGCCGAAGCTTTTTGTAAAGCAACGTCTTCTTCAATACGCTCTTTAAGCCCGATGAAGTATTCCTGCATCTGGGCGATGGTGGGCGGGTCCGGCAGCAAGATGTCGTATCCCTCGTCCGATTCAGGGATCGAATCCTTGCACATCCTCTGCATGGCAATGTCGAACTTCATCGGAACACCAGCTTCTTCAAAAGCAGCGTAGAAGTCGGCAGGCTTGAAGTAATTTCCGGTGAGCAGGACATACATGTCCAGCCAGTCACGGGATTTGGTCCGGTTGGCGCACGCTATGCATTTCAGTTTGAAAATCTCGTGCAGCGTTGCCAGCCTTGGCCTGTGGTCCAGGCCCGGCAGCAGCAGGGCCGAGACCTCAGGGTCGGGGGCGATCAATGTCAGCTTGACCGTGCCCGCCACGATGTAGTCCTGCATGTAGTCCCAATAGTCCATGCCCGTGTCTTCAAACTCCCTGACCCCGTCAATGCTGTCATTCGCCACGAAAGGAAATCCGGCTTCGCCCGCCATCCGGCGCAAGCCCTCAATTTGCCGGCGAGGCAGCCGGGTTTGCGGAATCATGAAGTCCAGGTCTTCGCTGATCCGGTGATGGAGATGGATGGAGAGCGCCGTCCCTCCGACCAGCACAAACCCTCTCAAGCCACGGTTTTCCTTCAGGTAGTCCCAGAGTTGTTCGGTATCAGGCCTGAGCACGGGAAATGCCTTTCTCGATGTTGCGCAGCATCCTTGCAAGCGCCTCGCCTGAATCGGTGGATGCCTGGAGTTCACCCGTCGCGCGGAGGGCCAGTAGTTGCTCCTGGACAAAAGGGCTTCCGTACTCGAGCACCGCCTGGAGGACCGGCGCGTAGTTGCCTTTTTTCAGTGCGTTCCTTACAAGCGCCTCCGGCTTCGGGGACTGGCTCGACCAGGACAGGCCCCACCGCGGATCCGAGAGCGGCGGGTTGGCGGATGCTTTGGGCTTTCGGGGCGGAAGTGCGGGTGCTGTGTGACCCTGTTGTTCGCGCGCCCGCGTTCCCCCACTAGCCCGCGTGGCTCTGGACCTTGTAGACCAGCCAGGCGCCCGACTTCTGCTTGCGCAGGTGGAAGCGAACCGAACAATCGAAAAAATCCACACTGACTTCCGCTGGATCGGGGTCCAGATTGCCGGCCAGGCGGCGCAGGCGATTGCCGTTTGTCTGGAAGGGTGTGAATGCGGTCGGTGTGGCGCAACGATGCAATCGGGCTTTCCAGCCGGCGTCCGCGTCCACGCCTTCGATGTAGGCATGCGTCGCGGCGATGGCCTCCGCGGGGCGGTGTTCGCGCTTGACCCAGAAGGCAAGCAGCGCCGCAGCGGCGAAAGACGCGGCGGCGATGGCCGTCATGGCTTTGTGCATGGCAATCCTGGTTACCGCAGTTGGTGGATGGAAAACCCCGGGTGAGGCTTCAGCGCAATTCAACGCGCTTGGCCTCCCGCCATGCCACCGGCGTAGCCCCCACTTCGCGCCGGAACACGGCGTTCAGGTACTGCACCGAGCGGAAGCCCGAGGCCTGCGCAATTTCCGCGATGCCGGTGTCCGTGTGGGCCAGCAGCTCGAAGCAGTGTTCCAGCTTGCGCTGCAGGATCTCGTCGTGCACGGAGCGCTTGAGGTCGCGGCGGAAATACATCTCCAGCGACGAGCGCGACATGCCCATCATCTCGGCCACCTGCTCGGTCTTGATGCCCTGGCAGGCGTACTGGCGTATGTAATAGAGCCCCCGCATCACCGCCGGGCTGTGCTTGACGTCGCGCGCGGTCGACGCCCGGCTCTGGACGCCGGCCGGCGGGACCACCACGCGGGTGCCGCGAACCGGCGAGCCGCTCAGCGCCTGGTGCAGCAGCTGCGCCGCCCGGCGGCCCATTTCGGCCGTGCCCTGGCTCACGGAGCTGAGCTCGATGCGGGTGAGGTGCTGCCCCAGCGTATCGTTGTCGATGCCGATGATCGCCACTTCGTCGGGCACGGCGATGTCGGCGACGATGCAGGCCTGCAGCAGCTGGCGCGCGCGCGCGTCGGTGACGGCGACGATGCCGATCGGCTTGGGCAGGCTGTCCAGCCAGGCGATCAGCTTCTTGGTGGCGCTCCCCCAGGTGGGTGCGCTGGTGGCCAGGCCGCGGTGGATCTCGCCCGAAGCGCCGTTGCGCTGCAGCCATGCCGAGAAGGCCCTCTCGCGCTCCTGGGCCCAGCGGTTGAGCGGGGATTCCGGAAGGCTGTAGCAGGCGAATCGCGTCATGCCGGCTTCCACCAGGTGCTCGAGCGCGCGGGCGACCAGCAGCTGGTTGTCCGTGGCCACGTAGGGGACCTGGCCCGGGTAGCTGGCGGGATCCTCGTACGAGCCGCCGATGGCGATCACCGGGACATGGGCGCCCGCGAGCGCCCGCGCGACGGCGGGGTCGTCGTAGTCCGCGATGATGCCGTCGCCCTCCCACTCGTGGATGCCGTCCAGGCGGAAGCGGAAGTCCTCCTCCAGGAACAGGTCCCAGGCCACTCGCGTCTGTTTCACATAGTCGCCGATGCCGATGAGGATCTCGCGGTCGTAGACCTTGCTGGCATGGAACAACAGGGCCACGCGCAGGACTGCGGGGCCGTTTGTCCGGCCGGGCCGGCGCGGGGTCGGGCTTTTTGTCATGGAGGGCCGATCTTGGCACATCGCGCCAATTGCTGCGATGCAGAAAGAAATTTCGTAAGCCGCACTCGGCAATTTCGCAAGCCGCCGCGCGGGCGCACCCGCTAGCATCGCCACTCTGCTTGTCGCGGTGGGGGCACTCCTCCCATCGCGTAAAGGCGCGCCCTCCCTGTGCGCGAAACGGAAAACGGCTTCCAGGAAACCAACGAGGAAATCGATGACTGAGCCAACCCGCTACCCGAGTCTCAACGGCAAGAGTGTGCTCATCTCCGGCGGCGCCACGGGGATAGGCGCTTCCCTGGTGGAGCATTTCGCCGCGYAAGGCGCCCGGGTGGGGTTTGTCGACATCGACACGGAAGGTGCCCTGGCTTTGCTGGCCAGGCTCGAAGGTGAAGGGCTGCGCGGCGTGCATTTCGAGGAATGCGATGTGACGGACATCCCCCGCCTGCGCGGCGCCATAGGCGCGCTGCGCCAGCGCATAGGTCCCATCCAGGTGCTGGTGAACAACGCGGCGAATGACCAGCGCCACCTGATTGAAGAGACCACGCCCGAGTCATGGGATGCCGGCGTGGCGGTAAACCTCAAGCACTACTTTTTCGCCGCGCAGGAGGTTTTCAAGGACATGAAAGCCCTGGGCGGGGGGGCCATCATCAATTTCGGCTCGGTGAGCTGGATGGTCAAGACGGGCGGCATGCCGGTGTACACCACCTGCAAGGCCGYGGCCCAGGGACTCACCCGAAGCCTTGCGCGCGACTTCGGCCCGCATCGCATCCGCGTCAACACGGTGGTCCCGGGATGGGTCATGACCGAAAAGCAGGTCCGGCTGTGGGTGACGCCGCAAGCGAAGATCGAACTGGCGAAGGCGCAGTGCCTGCCCGGCGAACTGGCGCCCAGCGACCTGGCGCGCGCCGTGCTCTTTCTCGCCTCCGATGACAGCAGCATGATGACCGCGCAAGACCTGGTCGTCGACGGTGGCTGGACATGAACGCTCCGGCGGCGCGCGATCTCATCCTGGTGACGGGCGCGACCGGAAAAGTCGGGCGAGCCTTCATCGAGCGCCTGCTGGGCGATGCGCGTTACGACCGGTTCCGGCTTCGCGCGCTGTGCCACAAGCGGACCTTGCCTCCGCATCCCCGGGTCGAATCGGTGCAGGGCTCCATCCAGCATAAAGACGACGTTCGCCGCGCGCTGGAAGGCGCCACGCATGTGCTGCATCTGGCGACCAGCAAGGAGACGCCGGACGATGTGATGGACGTGGCGGTCAAGGGCATGTTCTGGCTGCTCGAGGAGTGCCGCGCCAGCAGCACATTCCGCCAGTTCCTGCTGGTGGGCGGAGATGCCGCGGTCGGCCACTTCTACTATCCGCACAGCGCGCCCGTCGTCGAGAGCCAGCCGCACAGCGCCTACCCGGGATGTTATGCCCTGTCCAAGGTGCTCGAGGAAGTGATGCTGGAGCAATACCAGATCCAGTACGGGCTCGACGGCTGCTGCCTGCGCGCGCCCTGGATCATGGAAAAAGACGATTTCCGCTATACCTTGTCCTTCGGCGACGACGTGTTCGGCGGTCCCCGCTGGCAAGAGCTGGTGGGGGCGGCGAGGGCGCGGGACTACGTGGCCTCCGAGGCCGTCCCGGTGATGCTGGATCCGCAAGGCAAGCCGGTGAAGCGCAACTTCGTGCATGTGGACGATCTGGTGGAGGCGCTTTTGCTGGCGCTCGATGCGCCGCAGGCCAGGCACCAGCGCATGAACGTCTGCATGGACGAGCCCGTCGATTACGGGGCGCTGGGCGACTACCTGGCGCGCACGCGCGGAGCGCCGCTGGTTCCCGTGCCCACCCCCTACCACTCGACCTGGCTGGACAACAGCAAGGCGAAATTTCTCCTGGGCTGGCGCCCGCGCTACGACATGGCGCGGCTGGTGGAGGCCGCATGGGCCTACCAGCGTTCGGCCGAGGAACCCCGGGTCGTCTGGTATCCCGGATAGGAACACCGGCTCCGCCCGTTGCCGCACCGGGAGGAGCAGGGAAGGGAAGCCTCGAGTGCCGGCGCGCTTTGACCAAACCAATATCAGGAGACAAGACATGAGACTTCTTAAGCGACGCACATTCACGGCAGCACTGGCCGGCGCCGGCCTCGCGCTGGCATGGAGCCCGTTTGCCCGGGCCCAGGCCGCTGGCAAGAAACTGGTGATCGGCTTTGCCCAGACGGGCGCCGAGAGCGAATGGCGCACCGCCAATACCGACTCGGTCAAAGCCGCGGCCAAGGCGGCCGGCTACGAATTGAAGTTTTCCGACGCGCAGCAGAARCAGGARAACCAGATCAAGGCGATCCGCTCCTTCATCRCCCAGAAGGTGGACGTCATCATTCTCGCGCCGCTCGTCACGACAGGCTGGGACACCGTGCTCAAGGAGGCCAAGGCCGCGAAGATTCCCGTGATCCTGGAGAGCCGCAACGTGGTGGTGAAAGACCCGTCCACCTGGACCACTTTCATCGGTTCCGACTTCGTCGAGGAAGGCCGCCGGGCGGCGCAATGGCTTCTGGACAACACGAAGAGCACCACGGGGCCCGTCAACATCGTCGAGCTCCAGGGAACGGTCGGCTCAGACCCCGCGATCGACCGCAAGAAGGGATTCGACGAAGTCATCAAGGGGRACTCGCGCTACAAGGTCATCCGCTCCCAGACCGGCGACTTCACGCGCGCCAAAGGCAAGGAAGTGATGGAGGCCTTCCTGAAGGCCGAGGGCAAAAAGATCAATGTGCTGTACGCGCACAACGACGACATGGCCATAGGCGCGATCCAGGCCATCGAGGAGGCGGGCCTCAAGCCCGGCAAGGACATCCTCGTCATCGGCGTCGACGCCGTGAAGGGCGCTTTCGAAGCCATGGTGGCAGGGAAGATGAACGTGAGCGTGGAGTGCAATCCGCTTCTGGGCCCGCAGCTGATGGAGGCGTCGGCGAAGGCCGCCGCCGGCCAGCCGCTGCCACGCTGGATCAAGACGATCGAAGGTGTATTCCCGGCCGAAGTCGCGGCCAAAGAGTTTCCCAACCGCAAGTACTAGTGAAAGTACTAGTGAAAGAACCAGTGAAGGACCAGCGAAACGGTTTTGCATTCGTAGGGTGACGAGAAAGCGGCTGGCCTGGAAGTCGCGGCCCATTACGACCAACCCGCGCGGTTTCGCGATCGCGCGCATGCCGACAGGCCGGCAAAAAACGAGCAGGAGACAGCAATGCATACAAGACGAGACATCCTTGCCGCAAGCGCGGGCGCAGCACTGGCGGGTATCGCGGGAGCGGCGGGCGCGCAGACCTACGAGCCCGGCTGCTTCAAGCCTTTTGCCGCCAGCACCAAGACCATCCAGTACCCCGCCAAGAAAGGCCCCTACCGCATCGCCCTGGCCAACGGCTACGCGGGAAACAGCTGGCGTATCCAGATGATCAAGTCGCTCAAGGCTTATGCGGCGACGCCCGAGATGAAGCCCCACATCAAGGAGCTGAAGGTGGTTTCCACCGGCACCGACGTCGCCGCGCAGCTGGGCGCCGTCGACAACTTCATCAATGCGGGCTTCGACGCCATCCTCACCATCGCGGTGTCGCCCACGTCCTTCAAGCCGGTGATCAAGCGCGCCAAGGACGCGGGTGTGGTGCTGATCCCCTTCGACAACGTGCTGGACACCGACGAGGTGATCCAGGTCAACGAGGACCAGCTCGAGATGGGCCGCCTCATGGGGCGATGGCTGGAGAAAAACGGCGTCACCAGCGGCAAGGTGCTCGAAATCCGCGGGCTGCCCGGAAACTCGGTCGACCGCGACCGGCACCTGGGTTTTCGCGAGATCATGGAAAAGCACAAGGGCATCCAGATCGTCGAGGTGGTCGGCAACTGGGACGACGGCACGTCCCAGAAAGTGGCGGCGGACGCCATCGCCGTGCACGGCCGCTTCAACGGCATCTACACCCAGGCCGGCTCCAACGGCACGGTGCGTGCGCTCATCGAGGCTAAACATCCCTTCGTGCCTATCGGCGCCGAGGGCGAGAACGGCTTTCGCAAGATGGTTTATGCGCACCACAAGGACGGCCTCAAGGGCGCCTCGGCCGCGCAGTCCCCCGGCCTGGTGGCCGTGGCGCTGAAGGCGGCCATCGCCGCGCTGCAGGGACAGAAGCTGCCCCAGTACATCTCGGTGCCCATCCCCTACGTGGAATACCAGCAGATGGAGCCGGGAAAGAACTTCTATCCCGATCTGCCGGACACCTTTTATGTGGCCAATGAGTTCCCGCCGTGCAACATCAACATCACGGCGCCGGACATCATGAAACAGAGCGAAGGCAACACCTGAGGGAAGCCGCCATGCCCGAGGCCTTGCTGCAGCTCCAGGGAATCTCCAAGCGCTATGCGGGCGTGCGCGCGCTGGACGGCGCGGACCTCACCTGCCACGCCGGTGAAATCCATGCTGTGCTCGGTGAAAACGGCGCGGGCAAGTCCACGCTGATCAAGGCCATCGCCGGCGTGGTGCAGCCCGATGCCGGCCGCATCCTCATGGAGGGGGCCGAGCTGCGCCTGGTTTCGCCGAACGTGGCCCGCGACCACGGGATCGCCTGCGTGTTCCAGGAGTTGTCCCTGGTGCCTGACCTCTCGGTGGCGGAGAACATCTTCCTGGCGCGGCCGCCGCGCCGGCGCGGGCTGATCGACGCCAAGGCCCAGCAAGAGCAAGCCGTGGCCTTGCTGGAAATGCTGGGCTGCGGCGACATCCATCCCAAGGAGCGCGTGCGCGACCTGCCGCTTTCCAGGCGCCAGCTGATCGAGATCGCCAAGGCGCTGAGCCTGCGGCCGCGGCTGCTGATCCTCGATGAGGCGACCTCCGCCTTGAGCGGCGAGGACGTGGAGCGGCTCTACAAGCTGCTGTTCCAGCTGCGGGCAGGCGGTGTGGGCTGCCTGTTCATTTCACACCGCATGCATGAGGTCAAGGCGCTGGCCGATACCTGCTCGGTGTTTCGCAGCGGCCGGCGCGTGGACACTTTCCCCAGCGGAAGCCGCTCCGATGAGGAGGTGGTGCAGCTGATGATAGGCCGCGATGTCGCCAAGTCCTATCCGCCGAAAACCGGTCCCGCGCCCTGGGCCCAGCCCGCCATCAGCGTGGAGGGCCTGAGCTGGCCCCCCGAGCTGCACGACATCTCGCTGGAGATCAAGGCCGGCGAAATTGTCGGGCTGGGAGGGCTGGACGGCCAGGGCCAGCGCGAACTGCTGCTGGCCCTGTTCGGTGTGCTCAAGGGCGTCCAGGGCAAGGTGGAGGTGTTCGGCGAGCCGCGCGGCCTGGCGCCGCACCGGTGCAGGGATCCGGAGCTGGGCATCGCGCTGATCCCCGAGGACCGCAAGACCGAGGGGCTGATCCTGCCCATGAGCATCCGGGAGAACATGAGCCTGGCCAGCTTGCCGGCGCTCGGTCGCCTGGGCATCCTCAGCGCGGCGGCGGAGCATTCCGCCGTGGCGCGCATGGTGGAGCAGCTGCGCATCAAGATCGGCTCCACGCAGGACGCGGTGCAGACCTTGTCGGGCGGSAAYCAGCAGAAGGTGGTGATCGCCAARTGGCTCATGACCCAGCCGCGCGTGCTGCTGCTCAATGACCCGACCCGCGGCATTGACGTGGCCACCAAGCAGGAGCTGTATGCGCTGCTGCGCCGGCTCGCCGCCGAAGGCGTGGCTGTGCTGCTGTATTCCACCGACTACGAGGAGCTGGTCGGCCTGGCCGACCGCGTGCTCATCATGTACGAGGGCCGGATCGCCCGCACGCTGGCCGGCGGCGAGATCAGCGAACACGCGATCGTGGCCTCTTCGCTCAACGTCTCGCTCAACGACTCACCCAACGTTCCCTCCGGCGGCGGGGAGGCCGCCATGGCATGACGCGGCGCGGCGAATGGGCCATGGCATTGCGGCGCAACGGCGGGCCGCTCGCCGCCCTGGCGGTGTTCGTCCTGATGTTCGCGCTGTTCTTGCTGGAGCATCCGCGCTCGATCTCCGTGGCCATCGTGACCACCGCCTCCAACAAGGCGGTGCTGCTGGCCATCGTGGCGATGGCGCAGACCCTGCCTGTCATCACCCGGGGACTGGACCTTTCCGTCGGCATGGTGATGGTGCTGACCGGCTGCCTCGCCTCCACGGTGGTGAATGGTGCGCCCTGGCAGGTGGCCCTGGGCATCGTGCTGGTGCTGGCCTGTGGCGCGGCGGCGGGCGCCATCAACGGCGCCATCGTGGTGTTCGGGCGCCTTCAGCCCATCATCGTCACGCTCGCCACCGGCGCGGTGTACTTCGGCTTTGCGCTGCTGCTGCGGCCCGCGCCCGGCGGCGAGGTCAGCGAGGGGCTGGCGGACGCCCTGACCGGCCGGCTGTTCGGGGTGGTCCCCGCCACCCTGGTCCTGCTGGCCGCGCTGGTCGTGCTGGGGTGGATGCCTTTCAGGCGCACGGTGATAGGGCGCGCGTGTTATGCCGTCGGCTCATCGGAGCAGGCCGCCTACCTTTCCGGCGTTCCGTCCGAGGGCGCCAAATTCCTCGCCTACACCCTCGCCGGGCTGCTGTCGGGCGTCGCCGGGCTGCTGCTGTCGTTGATCGCGCTGTCGGGCGAGGCCAGCGGACCGCAGGCGGGGCTGTACACCCTCAATTCCATCGCGGCGGTCGTGATAGGCGGCACCTCGCTGTACGGCGGCACCGGCGGGATGGTCGGCTCCATCCTCGGCGCCTTCGTGCTGCGCACCATCGGCGACCTGCTCTTCGTCTTCAACGCGCCGGCGCTGTGGCAGCCGCTGTTCGAGGGCCTGATCCTGCTGGGCGCCGTGTGCATAGGCGCGGCGCGCGTGCTGCGCGTGAGAAACCGCCTGGAGCTGTTCTGATGAACGCAAGCGACGTGATCGCCGCACAGCCTTCGTCCGGGGGGGCCGGGAAGCGGCCCCTACGCGCTCTGCAGCGGCTGCTGCTGAACCCGCCCGCCGTGGTCGCGCTGTGCTGCCTGCTGCTACTGCTGGCCGGCAGTGCCGTGAACCGTAATTTCCTGATGCCCACTTACCTGCTGCAGCAGCTGCAGATCGCCGCTTTCCTCGGGCTTGCCGCGGCGGGGCTGATGGCCGTCATCCTGCTGGGCCACATCGACCTGTCCGTGCCGTGGACCATCACCAGCGGCGCCATGATGGCCGCCGCCGCAGGAGCGGCCTTCGGGCCCGGGTGGGCCATTCCCGCCGGCCTGCTTTGTGGCGCGCTGATCGGGCTGGTGAACGGCCTGGGCGTGGCTTTCCTGCGGATTCCCTCGATGATTTTCACGCTAGGCGCGAATGCCGTGCTGCAGGGCCTGATGGTGCTGTACACCGGCGGCCATGCGCCCCAGGACGCGGCCACTCCGCTGATGCGCGACCTGGCAGTGGGCAGGACCGCGGGCTTGCCCAACGCGGTGCTGGCCTGGGCCGCCGTCTCGCTGCTGGTGTACCTGCTGCTGACGCGCACGGCGGCGGGCCGCTACGTCTACGTGATCGGCAACAGCGAGCGCGCCGCCTACCTCAGCGGCGTGCGCACCGCCGCGATGACGGTCGCCTGTTTCGTCGCCTGCGGCACGCTGGCCGCATTCGCGGGCGTGCTGCTGGCCGGGTATTCGGGCAACGCCTACCAGGCCATGGGCGACCCCTACCTGCTGCCGGCGATCGCGGCCGTGGTGCTGGGCGGCACCAACATCCTGGGCGGGCGCGGCAGCTACCTGGGCACGGTCGCCGGTGTGGTATTCATCGTGTTGCTGCAAAGCATGCTGGCGGTCCTGCAGATGCCCGAAGCGGGCCGGCAAATCATTTATGGAGCGCTGATCCTGGTCATGCTGATGCTGTACGGAAGATCGGCCAAAGTGAGGTAAGGTGAGGTAAGTTAAGGCAAGGTGAGATGAGCATGGGTGAACACTACGGCATTCGCGGCGAGTTCCGCCTGCACGACGCGCGCTTTCGCGGCGTGGCGCCGCCCAACGGCTTTGTTGAGAAGCTCTACACCGGCGCGCGCTGGGCCGAAGGACCGGTGTATTTCCCCGCGGGCGATTTCCTGCTGTTCAGCGACATCCCCAACAACCGCATCCTGCGCTGGGTGCCCGATGGCGCCGGGCCCGGATGCGTCGTGGAGTTCCGCAAGCCCTCCAATTTCGCCAACGGCAACACGCGCGACGGCAAGGGCCGCCTGCTCAGTTGCGAGCATGGCACGCGCAGCGTCAGCCGCACCGAACACGACGGGCGCCGTACGGTGATGGCATCCTCGTTCCAGGGCAAGAAGCTCAACTCGCCCAACGACCTGGTGGCCGGGCCCGACGGTGCCTTGTGGTTCTCCGACCCGACCTACGGCATCCTTTCCGACTATGAGGGTTACACGGCGGAGCCTGAATACGGAGGCCGCTACGTGTTCCGCGTCGATCCCGCCAGCGGCCGGGTGGATGCGGCCGCGACCGATTTTGTCCAGCCGAACGGGCTGGCATTCTCGCCTGACGGAAAGCGGCTGTACATCGCGGAATCGGGCGCCTCGCACGACCCCGGGGGGCCGCGCCATATCCGTTCATTCGAGGTGGAAGAAGGCAGGCTGCGCGGAGGCGAAGTGTTCGTCACGGTGGACGCCGGCATCCCGGACGGGCTGCGCGTGGACGCCCTCGGCAATGTGTGGACCAGTGCCGCCGACGGCGTCCACTGCTTCACGCCGCGCGGCGAGTTGCTCGGCAAGATCCTCATCCCGGAGCCTGTGGCCAATCTCGAGTTCGGAGGTCCCCGGGGTAACAGATTGTTCATCACGGCGACCACTTCCTTGTATGCCTGCTACCTGGCGGTGTCCGGCGCCGGCACCCACGCGCCGCGGCCCGGCTGAGTTCACGCCAATTGCTGCGATGCAGAAAGAAATTTCATAAGCCGCGCTCGCCAAATTCGCAAGCTTGCGCGGCGGCGCAAGGGCTAGCATCGCCTCTTTGATTGTTCTGACGCAGACATGACCTCCTTCGAATCCCTACCCCAGGTCCGCTATGAGGGCCCGCAGTCGACAAATCCGCTGGCCTACCGCCATTACGACGCCAAGGCGCGCGTGCTGGGCAAGACGATGGAGCAGCACTTGCGGCTCGCCGTCTGCTACTGGCATACCTTTGTGTGGCCGGGTAACGACGTATTCGGGCAGGGGACCTTCGCACGGCCCTGGCACGTGCCCGGCGACGAACTGACGCTGGCGCGCCGCAAGGCCGACGCCGCCTTCGGCCTGATCTCGCGGCTGGGTGTGCCCTTCTACACCTTTCACGACACCGATGTGGCGCCCGAGGGCGCGAGCCTGGCGGACTACCGCAGCAACCTCTCTGCCGTGGTGGACGTGCTGGCGCAGAAGCAGCAGGAGACGGGCATCCAGTTGCTGTGGGGCACGGCCAACCTGTTCAGCCATCCGCGCTACGCCGCCGGGGCCGCGAGCAATCCCGACCCGGAAGTCTTCGCCTATGCCGCGACGCAGGTTTTCAGCGCGCTCAATGCCGCCCACCGCCTGGGCGGCGCCAACTATGTGATGTGGGGCGGCCGTGAAGGCTACGACACGCTGCTCAACACCGACCTGCGGCGCGAGCGCCGCCAGCTCGGCCGCTTCATGCAGATGGTGGTGGAGCACAAACACAAGATCGGCTTCCAGGGCCAGCTGCTGATCGAGCCCAAGCCGCTGGAACCCACCAAGCACCAGTACGACTACGACAGCGCCACGGTCTATGGTTTCCTCAAGGAATTCGGCCTGGAGCACGAGATCAAGCTGAACATTGAAGCCAACCACGCCACGCTGGCGGGCCACAGCTTCCAGCATGAAATCGCCACGGCCGCTTCGCTGGGCATCTTCGGCAGCATCGACGCCAACCGGGGCGACCCGCAAAACGGCTGGGACACCGACCAGTTCCCCAACAGCGTGGAAGACCTCACCCTGGCGATGTATGAAATCCTGCGCGCCGGCGGCGTCGGCAGCGGCGGCTTCAACTTCGACGCCAAGGTGCGCCGCCAGAGCATGGACCCGGTGGACCTGCTGCATGGGCACACCGGCGCCATCGATGCGCTGGCCCTGGCGCTCAAGAGCGCCGCGCGGCTCATCGAGGCCGGTGAGCTCGAGCGCTTTCGCGCCGAGCGTTATGCCCGCTGGGAGGGCGACCTGGGCCGCGGCATCCTGGGCGGGGACATGAAGCTCAGCGAGGTCGCCGAATATGCCTTTGTCCAGGACATCAGGCCCAAGCCGGTGAGCGGGCGGCAGGAGTGGCTGGAAAACCGCGTGAACGCCGCGATCTTCGATCCGGTCGTCTGAATCACCGGCAGGAGCGCCCAGCATGAACCCGGCCGTCGGCTTTCAGCAGGTGACAAAGCGCTTCGGGCCCGTGCAGGTGCTGCATGGCGTGAGCTTCGCTTTCGCGCCCGGCCGCGTGTACGGTGTGCTGGGCGAGAACGGCGCCGGAAAGTCCACGCTGATGAAGATACTGGCCGGCTACGAGCAGGCCAGCGAGGGTTCGGTGGAGATCGCCGGCCAGGCCGTGAGTTTCCGCGGCCCGCGCGACGCCGAAGCCGAAGGCATCGTGATGATCCACCAGGAGTTCAACCTCGCCGACGACCTGACCATCGCCCAGAACATCTTCCTCGGGCATGAGTTGATACGCCATGGTTTTCTCGACGAGGCAGAGATGGCGCGCCGCGCCGAGGCGGCCATGCGCTCGGTGGGGCTGACCTGCAGTCCCGGCCGGCGGGTGCGCGACCTGATCGTGGCCGAGAAGCAGCTGGTGGAGATCGCCAAGGCGCTGAGCCGCAATGCCCGTGTGCTGGTGATGGACGAACCCACCGCCACGCTCACGCCGTCGGAAACCGATCGCTTGTTCGGCCTGATCGCGCAATTGCGCGACCGGGGCGCCACGGTGCTGTACATCTCGCACAAGCTGGACGAAGTCGAACGCATCACCGATGAGGTGCTGGTCATGCGCGACGGCCGCCTGGTGGCGCAGCGGCTCACGGGCAGCGTGAGCCGGCACCAGATGGCCAGCCTCATGGTGGGCCGTGAACTCAGCGACCTGTTCCCGCCGCGGCAACCCGTGCCGGACGGCGCACAGGTGCTGCTCAAGGTTGAGGGCCTGCAGGTGCCCGGCTGGGCGAAGGACGTGAGCTTCCAGGTGCGCTCCGGTGAGATCCTGGGTTTCGCCGGGCTGGTCGGCGCCGGGCGAACCGAATTGTTCGAGGGCTTGCTGGGCCTGCGCCCGTCGAGCTGCGCGGCGGTGGAGATCACGGGCCGCCCGTGGACGCGGCGCAGCCCGCGCTCGGCCGCGGGCCGGGGGCTGACCTACCTGAGCGAAGACCGCAAGGGCCGCGGCCTGCACCTGCGCATGGGCCTGGCGGAGAACCTCACGCTGATGGCGCTGGAGCAATACGCCCGGCCCTGGCTCAATCCCGCGGCGGAGCGCGCGGCCCTCAAGCAGGCCAGCGAGGCCTTCGGCATCCGCGCCTCGGTCGGTGTGCCGGCCTCGGCGCTGTCCGGCGGCAACCAGCAGAAACTGGCGCTTGCCCGCGTGCTGCAGCCGAAGCCAGAAGTGGTGGTGCTTGACGAGCCCACGCGCGGCGTGGACGTGGGGGCCAAGCGCGACATCTATTTCCTGATCCAGCGCCTGGCCGCCGAGGGCCGCGCCGTGGTCATCGTCTCGTCCGAGCTGCTGGAGCTCATCGGCCTTTGCCACCGCGTCATCGYGATGCGCCAGGGCAGGCTGGCGGCCGAGCTGCCGCAGGACCAACTCACCGAAGAATTGCTGATCGCCCATGCAACTGGAACCCACTAAGCCCATGGCCGGCGCACCGCCGGGGACGATGACCGCGCGCCGGTGGTCCGGCCTGCGCGGCGGCGGCCCGCTGGCGGGCCTGGTCCTGGTGTGCCTGCTCGGCGCCATGCTGAACGAGAACTTCGCCAGCCTGGACAACGTCATGAACGTCCTTACGCGCACGGCCTTCATCGGCATCATCGCCGTGGGCATGTGCTTCGTGATCATCTCCGGCGGCATAGACCTTTCCGTGGGCTCGATGGCGGCGCTGATCGCGGGAACCATGATCCTGCTGATGAACGCCGCCGCGGGCGCCGGCTGGCCGCCGCTGGCCGCCATCCTGGCCGGCATGGCCTGCGCCATCGCGCTGGGTGCGCTGTTCGGCTTGGCCCATGGCCTGCTGATCACCAAGGGACGCATCGAACCCTTCATCGTGACCCTGGGCACGCTGGGTATCTTCCGCGCCTACCTGACTTACTTTTCCAACGGCGGCGCGATCACGCTGGACGGTGCGCTGGCCAGCGCCTACGGCCCGGTGTACTACGGCAGCTGGCTGGGCGTGCCGGTGCCGGTATGGGTTTTCATCGTGGTCGCGCTGCTGGGCGGCCTGATCCTCAACCGGACCGCCTACGGCCGCTACGTGCAGGCCATAGGCTCCAACGAGCAGGTGGCGCGCTACGCGGCTGTGGACGTGGACGGCGTCAAGGTGCTCACCTACATGCTGCTGGGCATCTGCGTGGGTGTTGCCACCGTGCTCTACGTGCCACGCCTGGGGTCGGCCTCGCCGGCCACCGGCCTGCTCTGGGAGCTCGAGGCGATCGCGGCGGTGATCGTCGGCGGCACTGCGCTCAAGGGCGGCGCCGGCAGCATCACCGGCACGGTGATCGGCGCGGTGCTGCTCTCGGTGATCAGCAACATCCTGAACCTCACCAGCATCATCAGCGTGTACCTGAACGCCGCGGTACAGGGCTTTGTGATCATCGCGGTGGCGTTCTTCCAGCGCGGGCGCAAATGATGGATTTCACCACCGGCACTGCCGTTTTTCAGCCAACCCAAAGAGGAGACAAACCATGAAACCGATCACCCAACTACTGGCGGCTGCCGCCGCCGTCCTGGCCTTGCTCGGCGCCGCGCCAGCGGCGCTGGCGCAGAACAAGCCGCACATCGGCGTGTCCATCCCGGCCGCCACCCACGGCTGGACGGGCGGGGTGGTGTACTGGGCCAACCGCACCAAGACGGAACTGGAAAAGCAATACCCCGGCCTGAAGGTCACCGTCAAGACCGCCGGCTCCGCCGCGGAGCAGGCCAACCAGGTCCAGGACCTGCAAACGGCCAACAAGATCGACACGCTGGTCATCCTGCCCTTCGAGTCGGCCCCGCTGACGCAGCCGGTGGCCCAGGTCAAAGGCAAGGGCGTGTACGTGACGGTGGTTGACCGGGGCCTGACCGACCCCAGCGCCCAGGACGCCTACGTCGCGGGCGACAACCCCGGCTTCGGCAAGGTGTCGGGCGAATACCTGGCCAAGGCGCTGGGCGGCAAGGGCAACGTCGTCGTGCTGCGCGGCATCCCGACGGTCATCGACAACCAGCGCGTGGATGCGTTCATGGCCGTGATGAAGGGCCAGCCGGGCATCAAGGTGCTGGACGCCAAGCACGGCAACTGGAACCGCGACGACGCCTTCAAGGTGATGCAGGACTTCCTGACGCGCTTCAAGCAGATCGACGCTGTCTGGGCTTCCGACGACGACATGGCCGTCGGCGTGCAGAAGGCCATCGAGCAGGCCAAGCGCACCGACGTCAAGCTGGTGCTGGGAGGCGCAGGCTCCAAGGACTACATCAAGAAGGTGATGGACGGCGACAAAACCGTGACGGCTGACGTCACCTACTCGCCCAGCATGATCGCCGACGCGATGAAGCTCACCGCGGCCGCGCGCGTCAAGGGCGAGAAGCTGCCGGCCTCCACCATCATCCCCTCGGTGCTGGTGACCAAGGACAATGCCAAGCAATACTATTTCCCCGACTCCCCGTTCTGAGGCAGCCATGGCCAGACCCGTCACACTTTTTACCGGACAGTGGGCCGACCTGCCGCTGGCCGAACTCGCACCCCTGGCGCGCGGCATGGGCTATGACGGGCTCGAGCTGGCCTGCTGGGGCGACCATTTCAACGTGCAGGAAGCGCTGGCGAGCGAAAGCTATGCGAAGGACAAGCGCGCGCTGCTTGAAAAGCACGGCCTGCGCTGTTTCGCCATCGGCAGCCACCTGGTGGGCCAGGCCGTGTGCGACCTGATCGATGAGCGCCACAAGGCCATCCTGCCCGCGCATGTCTGGGGCGACGGCGATCCGGAAGGGGTGCGCCAGCGCGCCGCGCGCGAGATGCAGGACACCGCCCTTGCGGCCGCCAGGCTGGGCGTGAAGGTCGTCACCGGCTTCACGGGCTCGTCGGTCTGGCATTCGCTGTACGCCTTCCCGCCGACCTCGCAGGAGTACTGGGAGCAGGGCTTTCGCGACTTCGCGCAACGCTGGAAGCCCATCCTGGACACCTTCGAGTCCGTGGGCGTGAACTTCGCCCTGGAAGTCCACCCCACCGAGATCGCTTTCGACACCGCCTCGGCGCAGCGCGCCGTGGAAGCCGTGGCGGGGCACAAGCGCTTCGGTTTTAATTTCGACCCCAGCCACCTGGGCTACCAGGGCGTGGACTACGTGAAGTTCCTGCGCACCTTCCATGACCGCATCTACCACGTGCACATGAAAGACGTGTGGTGGGGTAAAGGCGACGGCACCGTGGGCGTGTTCGGCGGGCATACCAGCTTCGGCGATGCGCGCCGCCACTGGGACTTCCGCAGCGTGGGCCGCGGCATGATCGACTTCGAGTCCATCATCGTGGCCCTGAACGACATCGGCTATGCCGGCCCGCTGAGCGTGGAATGGGAGGACAGCCGTATGGACCGGGTCCACGGCGCCACCGAGAGCGCGGCCTACTCCAAGCGCCTGGACTTCAAACCGGCGGCCGGCGCCTTCGACGCGGTCTTCGACAAGGCCAAACAAGGCGGGATGGCCGGATCATGAAAAAGCTGCGTTATGCCATGGTGGGCGGCGGGCAGGGCGCTTTCATCGGCGCCGTGCACCGCAAGGCCATGGCGCTGGATGGGCAGATGGAACTGGTGGCCGGTGCGCTGTCGTCCGATGCTGAGCGCGCGCGCACGTCAGGCCGGGAACTCGGCCTGCGCCCGGAACGCAACCACGGCCGCTGGCAAGACCTGCTGGCCGACGAGCTCAAGCGGCCGGCGCAGGACCGCATCGACTTCGTCTCCATCGTCACGCCCAACCATGTGCACTTCCCGGTGGCGCTCGCCTTTGCCGAGGCGGGCATCCACGTGGTCTGCGACAAGCCGCTGGTGCACAGCAGCGAAGAGGCCCAGGCGCTGGAGCGCGCCGTGCAGCGCAGCGGCTGCGTCTTCGGGGTGACCTACAACTACACCGGCTATCCCATGGTGCGCGAAGCCCGCGAGCTGGTGGCCAAGGGCGCGATCGGCGAAGTGCGCAAGGTCATCGTCGAATACAACCAGGGCTGGCTTGCCACCAACCTCGAAGCAACGGGCCAGAAGCAGGCCGACTGGCGCACCGACCCAGCGCGCAGCGGCCTGGCCGGCGCCATCGGCGACATCGGCTCGCACGCCGAAAACCTGGTGGCGACCGTCACCGGGCTGGAGCTGGACAGCATCTGCGCCGACCTGACGGCCTTTGTGCCCGGACGCCGGCTGGACGACGACGGCAATGCGTTGCTGCGCTTCAGCAACGGCGCCAGGGGGGTGCTCATTGCCTCGCAGATCGAAGTGGGCTGCGAGAACGACCTGCGCCTGCGGGTGTTCGGCACGCAAGGCACGCTGACCTGGCACCAGGAAGAGCCGAACCGGCTCATTCACTCGCCCATCGATGGGCCCGCGCGTGTGCTGACCCGCGGCTCGCCATGGCTGGGCGAGGCCGCGCGCCGCGCCACACGCCTGCCGACCGGCCATCCCGAGGCCTTCCTCGAAGCCTTCGCGAATGTGTACCTCGGCGTGGCCGCGCACATCCGCGCGCTGCAGGCGGGCCTGGCACCGGATCCGCTGGACGCCGACTATCCACGTCTGGCCGATGGCGCGCGCGGCGTGCGCTTCATCGAAAAAGTGGTGGAGTCCGCCGGCAGCCAGGCCAAGTGGACGCCGATGCGCTGACGCATGTTCCTAGGCATCGATCTCGGGACCTCCAGCGTCAAGGCTGTCGTGCTGGACCGCCGGCACCAGGTGCTGGCCGTCGGCACGGCGCCCCTGGCGGTCGACCAGCCGCAGCCGCTGTGGCGCGAGCAGGATCCGGACGCCTGGTGGCAGGCTTGTGATGGCGCCGTCCGGGAAGCGCTGGCCGGCTTGGCGGCGGCGGGGCACAGCCCCGGCGACGTGGAGTGCATCGGCCTGACCGGCCAGATGCACGGCGCAACCCTGATCGATGCGCAAGACCAGGTGCTGCGGCCCTGCATGCTCTGGAACGACGGGCGTTCCGCCGCGGAATGCGGGTTGCTGGAAAGCCAGGTGCCCCGCTCGCGGCAGATCACCGGCAACATGATGATGCCCGGCTTCACCGCGCCCAAACTGTTATGGGTGGCGCGCCACGAGCCGGCGGTGTTCGAGCGGGTGCGCCGCGTGCTCTTGCCCAAGGACTGGCTGCGCTGGCGCATGACCGGCGAATACGCCAGCGACATGTCGGATGCGGCGGGCACGCTGTGGCTAGACGTTGCCAGGCGCGACTGGAGCGACGAGCTGCTGGCGGCCTGCGGTTTGTCGCGCGAGCACATGCCGGTACTGCACGAAGGTCCCGAGGCCACGGGCAAGTTGCGCGCCGACCTCGCGCAGCGCTGGGGCTTGCGCCCCATCCCGGTGGCGGCCGGCGCGAGCGACAACGCCGCCGGCGCGCTCGGCGCCGGCATGTTCCGCCCCGGCGACGCCATGCTGTCGCTGGGCACCTCGGGCGTGGTCTTCGTCGCCACGCGTGAATTCGTCTCCAATCCCGGACAGGCCGTGCACAGCTTCTGCCATGCCTTGCCGCAGGCCTGGCACCTGATGTCGGTCATGTTGTCGGCGGCGTCCTGCCTGGATTTCACCGCCTCGTTGGTTGGCGAGCCCGACGTGGAACGGCTGCTGGCCGAGGCCGAAGCGCGCGGCTTGAGATCGTCCACGCCGCTGTTCCTGCCCTACCTGAACGGGGAACGCACACCGCACAACAACCCGCATGCCCAGGCCGTGTTCTTCGGCCTGAATGCCGGCACCTCACGCGCCGACATGGTCAATGCCACCCTGGAAGGCGTGTGCCACGGGCTGGCCCAGGGCATCGCAGCCTTGCAGGCCACCGGCGCCGGGCTCGAACAGGTCAGCCTGATCGGCGGCGGCTCGCGCAGCGCGTACTGGGCCCAGATGCTGGCCGACGCCACGGGGCTGGAAGTGATACGGCGCGAGGACTCCGCCGTGGGCCCCGCCCTGGGCGCGGCACGGCTGGCCTGGCTTTGCGCGGACAAGGCGGACGCGCAGGACGTCCTCAAGGCGCCCGCGGCATTGGACAGCTTCGCGCCTCGGCCCGCCGAGCAAGCACGATGGAAAGAGCGCGCGGCGCGTTTTGCGTCGCTGTACAACAGTGTTGCGCCTTTGTACGGACCGGGCGCTGCGCCTGGTTGAGCACTTTTTTTTGGAACCCCGCTTCGTTCATTGTGCGGAGGTGAAAGTCACACTGTCARCCTAGAATCGGTCCGCGGGGTTCCCCCGACCGATCACCAGCGTTCAGGCTTTACCCATGAATGACCTTGTTAACGAGTATCGAGCCATGCCCTGGGCCACGGATCACTTGCCAGATTCAGGCATGAACCATCGCAAATGCGAAATCATCCGGGCGCTTGATTCGGAGGCGAACCAGGGCGATGTCTCCCAGCTGCTGCTTGATGTGCTCCGGGAACCCCTGGAGGTTGACCTGGCGCGCGTTGAGGCCATCCAGGTTGTCGGGCTCTACGTCGATGAGAGCAGCCCCCTGCGCAATGAACTTTTCAACGAGGTCATCCGTATATTCAACAGCGAAGACGAGGATGAGATGCTCCAAGGCTGGGCTGAACGGTATGTGGAGCGCCTGGAGCAAGCTCTGGGCAGCAATGGTTCTTGAGCCGGGCGCGGTAAACCAGAGGCGAGAATATCTGTAAAGACAAAAAGATTTACGCCCAATGAAATCAGGTCGAATGACGTTCCCGGGCAACCCGTGGCTTGAAGGCCATGCCCTCAAGCAGTTTCGGTGGTCCGCCGAGCGCAGGGGCTACGACGTCTGGTTTCACTTCCACTTGGAAACCGAGGATTACGACGCTGAAAGAGATATCGAAGAAGAGGAGGACGAGGACCATCCCTCGGCTTGGGAGGCCCCGGGAGTCTGGTGCAACTACGGCAGTTGCACCATCTCCTCCGACCAGTGGCATCAGGGCGGCTTTCGAGGCTGTTCCCTCGCACAGTTCGCGCCCGGGTCTGTTGATGGACTTCGGCTCCATGTGGACCCGCCTCCCTATGACCTGAAGGAAGCCTATGAAGCGCGTGCATTCCATATCTATCTGCTCGGGCATGATTGCGTGGTGGATCACACAATCGCCTTTTCCCGTGTGGAGGGTACGGACCTGTTCGATATCATCTGGGAAGGCAAGATTGCCCTGACGTATGTGGGTGACTTTGAGCCGAAACATCGCTTTCTTGCCGAGATCAAAGGCGTTCCGTTCCCGAAGGTCATGGATGGCTCCTTATGACACCGGCTACTTCACTCGCTGCATTTGAGCAGCGCCTCTCGCCTGGCGGTCGCCCCGCGGCGGCACTCACAGCCTCCGAAGGCGTGGAAGCCATGCTTGCCTTCTACGCTTCCGAACGATGCGATGGATGCGTCCTCGAGGAAGATGGAGACATGCTGCTCTTTCAGTGGGGCAGCTATAACTGGGGCGACTCGACGCACTTTGAGCTCAACATCACTCGCCAGCTAATGCCGGGTGGCGACGGTGGCGGCGACGAGGATGAAGATGATGACGAGGGCATTCTTCAGCTGTCCCTGACCTTTCGATTCCCACCTACGGCAGAACTCCAAGCCCTGGGAAGCGGCAATGAATGGTGCGCTACGCCGTCTGGCCTGCCCGCATTTCGGGCCTGCATCGATGCTTGCCCCGCTTTCCAACGGGTCGGCAGCCGGATCCCTTCCGAGGTGGTGCTTCATCTCGACCCGGTGTGATCGCCGCCGCACCGGCGCCGAACTGGCGCATGCGGCAGAGCGCGCGCAGCGTGAGTTGGTTCTGTGCTCTTGCTGCAGTCGTGCCTGCATCGACGATGTGTGACGTTAGACACATAAAGTTACTCGTCATGACGTTTCTTTAGCAAGGCTCGTGTCAGCGTAGCGCTGGAGTATGGGCAGTTTTTTCACGCAGGCGATGCATGACTGTTCATGCGTGGCCTCTCATCATTAATAAATCAGGGAGGAATGTGATGTCTACGATGTCCATCGTTATTTCAGTTGCATGTGTGTTTGCTGTGTACTTTGCCGTGCTTTTTGTCTACATGAAGAAAAAAAAGGCCCGCCAGCTCGACGAATTCAAATCAAAGCACTCCGGCAATCCATTGGATGAAAAGCAAAAAAGAGCCCTGGCATTTGGTGGAATCCTGTTCAGCAACCGGTTCGAAAAAATCCTGACCATTCTTCCAGAAGATAGCTTGGACACATACGTTGCCGGGCTCAAGAATCAATGGGAAATCGAGAATTCCAACGACGCCAAAGAGGCGCTCGAAAACCTGCTCAATCTCAATAAAAGCAAAGACATCGATTCCTTCGTCGCAGGCTCGTCAGAGCAGGTCAAGACAGCGCAAAAAGAGATTTCAAAAGAACTGGGTATTCCCCTGGCGACCGTGGAAGCGACGCGGTCGACTTTCGGCTGGGACACCATGAGGGCGGTGTCATTGGCCAGGTGGTGCTATTGGGCGGGCTATCTCACGGAACAGGAAACCTGGGAGTTCATCCACAAAGCCGCGGGCATCGCCAGCACGCTCGGCAAAAGCTGGGAAGACTATACGGTTTCGTTCCTGTTGGGCAGAACCATTCATGGGTTTGACCTGGAAGACATCGGCTCAATGGCCAAATACATCCTGAATGGGAAAACAAGAGGCGATGAGAATACCGATATTTATTTGAAGTATTCGTACAAATAAAACAGCTTGCCTGACCCGGCGCCGGAACTTTGAAGGAGCGCCGGCGCATAGCGCCGCTTCTCGCTAGATTCCCAATCAATCAATGACAGTAAGGGCAATCCGTGCGCAATACCTGCATCGCGATAGCGGTGAGTTCAATTCTCGCCGCTTGCGGTTCGCACGATCCCCAGCCGTTTGAGCGAACGCCACCCGCGCCTGTTGCCTACAACACGGTGGTACTGCCGCCCGTCGTGTACGGGTATTACCAGGGCCGCCAGATGTCTGAGTCCGATGATGCGTGCGGCGTGCCGGACCCATTGCGCCAGGCGGTGCAAGATCGGTTGAAAGCGCGGCATGAAGTGGTGCTTCCCGCGCTGGGTGCCGGCAGGGGTGCGGCCCCTTTGCTGAAAATCGAAATCATGGACATCGTGACCGTCAGCGCCGGCGGCCCCACGATCATGGTCATCCACGCTGTGCTCGAACGGCCGGGACTGCCGGCCGTGCACTTCAAAGGCATGCGCCAGATGCACATTCAGCATTCCGATATCAAGGCGGAGACCACCGAGTGCAGCGCAATGGATGCGGTGATTCAGGGCTTGGGGGCGGACCTTGCAGAATGGATGCTCAAGCCGGTGGACGGGGTGTCTCTGGCGAATGGAGCGTGAATTCCGTCCAATTCATGGAGCTCGGTCCGCGCACGGGGCAACGGCATAGTTGTGCGTGTGGGGGCCCGGGTTCTTCTACAGCCTCGTTAGGCCAATTACTTGGACTGGTTATGCCGTAAGTCCAAGTAATTGTCCGCCCCTCCCTCGGGTCAGACTTCAGCGGAATTCAACAGTGTGAGGCTTATTTGAGTTCCGTTGCACTGCGACTGCGCATGTAGTTGTCAAACTTGCTGCCACCCAGTGCGTGCAGGGCGACGGGGTTCCAGACAAAGCTCGCCTCGACATTCACCCGCTGGGGATCCTTGGCTAAGATGGTGTCGTCATCCAGGAAAATGATTCCCGACAGATGCCGGACCACATGACCCACGGTAATGTCCGACTGGAACTTGCCGTTGAATTTGCTCGCAGGTTCTGGCGAGTCCAGGAGTCCGGAGAAAAATTCCTCACCGAACGCTTTGCAGAACTGCATCTTCGGCTCTTTGAAGAGGAAGATGCTCTCGCCAGCCCACGGGAACAGCACGAAGATGATCACGGTCGGCTCAACGCGGGAGAACTTCTTCGCGTGACTGAATAGCAGGCGCTGATGATTTTTCGCGTGGGTGCTCGGTGAATATGTGCTCGCACCGGCTGTGACACCCGCTTCCCACGCAAACTCGTACGACAGATCGGGGATTACTGCGCTGGACAGCTTCCGGGGTCGCACGGTGGTATCGACCCCGTTCACCAGTTCCGCGAGCAGTTGCCTGCGATTCGCCTGATACACCGCGAAGTCGTTATCCTGGTCGTAGGATGGAACGATCGTGAGGCGACGGATTCCCTTGGCGCGGCGGAAGTCATTGAAGACGCCCTCGAGAATGCCGCCGATCTTGTCCGACAGGAGCTTCGTGTCCATCACGACGCCAAGGCCCGGGAGGCTCATGTCGTAATTGGTGTTTTGCATGCCCATCGCAGAGGCCAATGTCTCCTTGGCGGGTACGGTGCGATCAAGCRCAATATTTCCGGGGCCGCTGGCAGCCGCTGCTAGGAAGTAGTCGAGCGCCGAGAGCTCAGCATACGCACCATCCCAGCCGGATCCCACGATTCTGTTCACGACGGCGAGTATCTCCTTGCGAAGGCTCGGGTCAGACTGGATCGCGGCATTCAGGCGATGCAGGCGATGCTGGAAATTGGCCTTAAATTCGACAAAGCTATTTGGGCTCGCAAGAGCGCCTATCACGTTGTTCGTATCCGCCACAGACTTGTCGAATTTGGCCGAGCCCGCGCCAAAAATCGTATCGACAAGCGCCGCATAGTGGACCCGGTGCGTGATGCGCTTCGGGTCGATCTCGACGCGGAATTTCTCTAGCGAACGAGTGAGCTTGTCCGTTCCGAGTTCTACGGCAGCTTCAACCGCGTGCTCTAGTCCCACGCTCATCCACCCGCCGAGCTCGATTTGCTGAAGGTCTTCGGCGAGCGATTGCAGCGGCACGCGATGCGAATCGAGCAGGGAGCCAATGAAGTTCTCGTCGATGGCCTTGTGAGCCTTGTCATCGCCGTCGATGGAGTTCAGCATCATGACGAGACTGCGCTGCAGAGGCGACAGCGGATCCATCCATTTCGGGTTGCGCCTGAGCTCAGACGTGACCTTCGGCCATTCATATGCCTGCGAAAGTTCGACTAGCGCGGCCGCGGCTTCTTGGTTGGTCGAGATATGGCCCAATCGCTCCGTGAGCGTGGCGGGGTCCGCTCCACCAATGCGATTGCGAAAGGCGCCCAAAGCGCCGGTAGCGAACTTCAGGAGTTCCCCCGCCAGCGACTTAGTCTGCGTCCCCTGCGCCTGCGCCGTTGTCGCGGCAAGGGGGCCTACCCATCCGGTGAAAATCCCTTGCGGTGAATACGAAGATGCGCGCGCCAGCGCCGGCGAGCGGGTCACGCCGGGCCCACCTAGGGCATCGGCTTGCGCAACGAGCAATTGCCAGCTACGCGCCAACAGCGGCGGACCGCTCAATTCCCAAAACGTGCGTGCGCCCTCATCCGGCTTATGGCTCCCCGTAGCAAGGCGCAATGCCGCTACATCCGGGAAGTTCTTTCCGAGCATGTCGCTCGTATTCGTGATGACTTCCTTGAGCGCTTTGGGATCCCCTGACGTGGCGATCAGGTGATGCGCGGCATAGAGCCCAAGAATCGGGTTCTGGAATTTTCCCTGGTACAGCACATCGAGCGTCTGTGGTGGCACGAACCCCCGCCCGTATGCCAGCGACTTGCGCACCGTCTCTGCGGCTACAAGCTCGGGTCGCGACGGATTGAACGAGCTGCCTAGCGTGTCATAAAAAACAGAGATCCCCGCGAGGTCCGGCTCCATCTGGCCGGAGCTGCCGGGCATGAGGTTTACGTAGACCTGCAGAGCCCAGCCTTTTGCCGCTGGCAACGAGAGGCTGATGTCACCGCTTTTCGTGCTGTACGTCAGGAAGTACGAACCCGCCGCGACGGACGCCGCCATCGCCGAAAACCCGAATCGCAATTTGTCATCATTGATAACCTCGGGCCACGCGACAAGTCCATCGGCCGTGTCACGCACGCTGAACTGCTCGAACACACCTGCATAACTTTGCATCCGCATGTCAGCCCGTGCATCGTGCGGGTCAAAGGGGCTCGGGTCCCGAACACAAACGATGATGCGCGACTCCGCTGTGCCTGCGGACTTGCGAGCTGCATCGATCACGCGTGCAGTTCCGTCTTGTTGGAACTGATGCCGGAAAGAGGAATTGTCCAGCGGTACAGGGCTTTCGAACAGCGGCGCCGCAAGCCAATGAGTGAAGCTATCCGGATCGGGCCGCACTTCCAGCACTGCTTCGGCCTGTTCGTCGCCGACCTTTACCTTCATGACGTACAGACCTGGTCGCACTCGCAAACGCAAGGGTGTCGCGCTGCGCGCGACGAGCTTGAATTCACCGTCCAGCAACAGGATTTCCGCCAGCGGGTTGTCAGTGGTGAGTTCGAGGTCTCTCTCAAAGGTTGACACGGCAATCACCTCCTTCGACCTTGATAGGAGCCTCCTTTGCCGGATCGCTCAGGCGGTAGAGGTACGGACCTGGACGCATGCGCAGTCTCAGTCCCTGCGGCACTCGCTCATGGTGTAGCACGGGCCCGTTGGCCGCAATCGTGTCGTTCGCTGCCCCGGCGAGGTTGAACGTTGCGACTTCCTGGAACTGATTGTCGATCAGGGTTAGTGTGGCGCCGTCGGTGGGCGGCTGTATCCAGACAAACTCTACCGAGGTGCCCTTGCCCACCAGCGGGAAGTAGATTTCCCCGTTCTGTGGCGGCAGCACTTCGGGCTGAGGGGCGGCATCTTCGCCGCAAATCGACTTCCAGCCGTTCCACAGGGCGTTGCGGAGGTCAACGGACGCAATGCCGGCAGCGTCCCGTGAAGGCAACTCCTCCAGCAACTTGACGAGTGCGTGCGTCAGCAGCCCGTGAACGGCACCGCCTCTTTCCGGGATGGCGCGCTCCTGCGCCTTACCGCCCTTGGGGGCCGCGTAGATCGCAAGGAGATGGACTTGGGCGGCCAGGCCGTCGTCGGGCGTGTCGCGATACGGGTGAGGTGTTGGCGTGCGCGCCAGTTCGGAGTCCCGGCAGCAGTCCATGATGAGCACTACTTCCTTGAAGAGAGCCTGGCCTTGTGCCACGCGCGCGAGTTGCGTGCCGAAGAGGTGTGGGTGATACGTCTTCGTGGCATTGGCACAATAAAGAGCGGCTTCGGGTGCGGCGTTCTGGCTGCGGTTGCAAAAGCCGTGACCCGAAAAATAGAGGTACAGCCTTCCGCTCACGCGAGCTCTTCCCATAGCAATGCGTTGTTGCAGCATTTCGTTGAAGATCAGGTCGAAATCGAGCCCCACCGGAGGWGCTTTTCCGAGGTCCACGGGGTCCGGTAGCGGCGAAGGCGTGACGACCTTCCTGATATTGCCGGGGTCCAATCCCGCCCGTTCCGTGAGCCATGTCTCCATCAACGCGATGTCATTCGGCGGCCCGTCGAGGTTGCTGTACCCGGGGTTCGGGTACCAACTGATGCCGGTAAGTATGGCGAAGTCGGCCATGGACTTCAGGCGTAGCCGGACTTGATGATAGAAACCACGCTCGCGAGCGTCGCCGCGTCATTGTCGAAGTCACCGTGCTTCACCGACGCGCTCCCCAGCCCTGGAGCGCCCGCCGCTATCGACCACACGCCGCGTGAAGCCATTGCTGCGAGGTACTGGCGCACGGCATCAACTGCGGGGAACTTCTTGGCGTCCTGGAAGGGCTTGTCCTTCAGGAAACGCTGCATGCCGAGCAGGGGCGCGTCGACCTCCGCCTCTACCACGCCGGACACGAAGTAGAGCAAGGAGCGCGGATAGAGGATGGGCACCAGCACGTCGTCCCTCTCCTTCTCATCCTGCATCGCGAATATGCGTACGTTGCTCATTGCCTTCGCATGCTCCTGCATGACCTTTGCGAACTCATCGGTCACGCAGGCAGGGGCGAGCAAAACGATGTCGTACACGAGATCGGGTGCGACCACTGCCGATGCGCGGATCCAGTTGATGATGTAGACGGCACCAGTACTGTGGCCCACCAGCACCACGCGTGGCGGAACTTCACCCTTAACGATGCGCCCGGCCCAAGCCTGGAGAATCACGTTGCCGGCACCGGTCTCGCCCACAAATGCGTCGGCCGTGTCTTTTTTCATCTGCCCCCACGCTATGCCACCGGCCTTTGCGAGATAGGCGGCGCGGAGCACTTCTTCAATCACGGTCACGTACACACCATGGTCTCGGCCTGAGATGAGGCGGCGTGTCACGGCCATCACAACCTTCGCGATAAACTTGGCGGTGGCCACCCAGCTGAGTACACCCTTGGTGGTGATGCCGTGCGAAGCGGCGCCGCCGGGTAAAAGCTGATCCAGCGCAGCATCGTCAACCAACACACGACTGATGGGACGTGGCGTCGTCGTCATGCCCTTGGTGGTCGCGCCGGGCGTACTGGCCGCTGCGGCGGCAAGGCCCGCGATCGTCATCTCGAAGGTGGGATCGTTCGGGAGTTCGGCTTCAATCTTGAGCGCCAGATCCTCCTCATCGGGCTCGGCATTCTTTAGACCGATGGCAGCGGCAGGTTTGGAGTCCACAAGTGGAGGCTGCGGGGAAGTGCCCGCGAACCACGCATCGAAGTCCTGCCGGTACTGGTCCACATCGATCGCCTTGCCTGCGGCACTTTTTGTACCGGCCTCGGGCGCGCCCTCGCGCAAGACCCATTCTCCTACTTTCTTCACTAACTCCTGGAAGACCGGATCTTGCAGAATGTCGCGCCAATTGTTGCGCAGCGTCTCGATTAGGCCCGCTTCCCACACTGAGAAGATCGGGTAGGCGCCCGCCTTAGTCGCGTAGGTCTCGTAGAGGCGTTCCGCTCCTTCGCGTGCGGCCTTCTCGTTGACGAGGCCACCGTGGAAGTGCATGACGATGGGGCCTTTCTTGGTGAGCCCATAGTCCCAAGCTTGCAATGCAATGCGCTTCGCGTCGTCTACGCTGGTGCGGCTGCGGCCGAGTTGGCCGGAGCCGGAATGGATGATGTGGTCGCCGGGGACTGGCATGATTCCTCCTCGAGGGTCTTTTGTTGATGCGGCGAGAGCCGCCAACGGCATTTGTGGTTCAGTTTAAGAGCGGAACAGGCGACTGTCATCCTGCAATGAGAGGAGTCGCGTCTCAATCGGAAGCGCACCAATTTCAAAGATTCCCAAGAAGCGACGCACTATAGTGTGGTTAATGGCGAGCGAGCCAGGAGTGGCAAGGGTGCTTCAACTGTCAGGGGACGATCGTTCATGATCTGGCGACAGGAAAGTTTGCCCCCGATCTGGCCAATCTCCAGACGTTTCGCAAGGCCTACGATAGTCTCAGGCCTCTACTGGAAAAGCGACTTCGCCGTTAATCTTCGAAAAGAACAAAAAAGCCCAACTGATCGCCAGTTGGGCTTTTTGCTTTGTTGTGCCGATCTTTTGGCCTCATCCGCTGAAAAGCGAAATGAGGCATAGATTGGCCGAGACTTAAATGAAGTTAACGGCAGATTTTTGGAAAGACTATGGGTTAAGTGGCAATGCTCCCCCGCCGGCCTACATATTCCGCCGGTACTGCCCACCCACCTCAAACAGCGCGTTCGTGATCTGCCCCAGCGAGCAGACACGCACGGCCTCCATCAGCACCTCGAAGACGTTGAGGTTCTCGATCACGGCCTGCTGCAGGCGTTTGAGCATGGCCGGTGACTCGTCCGCGTGGCGGCGGTGGAAGTCGTCCAGGCGCTTGAGCTGGCTTTGTTTTTCTTCTTCGGTGGAGCGGGCCAGTTCGAGCTTGTCCTGCACCGCGTCGCCGTGCGGGTTGCGGAAGGTGTTGACGCCGATGATGGGCAGCTCGCCGGTGTGCTTGAGCATCTCGTAGTGCATGGACTCGTCCTGGATGCGGCCGCGCTGGTAGCCGGTTTCCATGGCGCCCAGCACGCCGCCGCGCTCGGCGATGCGTTCGAACTCCAGCAGCACGGCTTCTTCGAGCAGCTCGGTGAGTTCCTCGATGATGAAAGCGCCCTGCGAGGGGTTTTCATTTTTGGCCAGGCCCCATTCGCGGTTGATGATGAGCTGGATGGCCATGGCGCGGCGCACCGATTCTTCGGTGGGGGTGGTGATGGCTTCGTCAAATGCGTTGGTGTGCAGCGAGTTGCAGTTGTCGTAGATCGCGATCAAGGCCTGCAGCGTGGTGCGGATGTCGTTGAACTGGATCTCTTGCGCATGCAGGCTGCGGCCCGAGGTCTGGATGTGGTATTTCAGCTTCTGGCTGCGTTCGTTGGCGCCGTACTTCTCTTTCATGGCCACGGCCCAGATGCGGCGCGCGACGCGGCCCATCACGGTGTATTCCGGATCCATGCCGTTGCTGAAGAAAAAGCTCAGGTTGGGCGCGAAGTCGTCGATGTGCATGCCGCGCGCGAGGTAGGCTTCGACGAAAGTGAAACCGTTGGACAGCGTGAAGGCCAGCTGGCTGATCGGGTTGGCGCCGGCTTCGGCGATGTGGTAACCGCTGATGGAGACGCTGTAGAAGTTGCGCACGCGGTTGTGCACGAAATACTGGGCGATGTCACCCATGACTTTCAGGCTGAACTCGGTCGAGAAGATGCAGGTGTTCTGGCCCTGGTCTTCTTTCAGGATGTCGGCCTGCACCGTGCCGCGCACGTTTTCCTGCACCCATTCGCGTATCTTGGCGGCTTCGGTCGCTGTCGGGTCGCGGCCGTTGTCTTTCTGGAATTTGGCGATGTTCTGGTCGATCGCCGTATTCATGAACATCGCGAGGATGGTGGGCGCCGGGCCGTTGATGGTCATGGAGACCGAGGTCGAGGGGTTGCACAGGTCAAAGCCGTCGTACAGCACCTTCATGTCGTCCAGCGTGGCGATGGACACGCCCGAGTTGCCGACCTTGCCGTAGATGTCGSGCCGCAGCGCCGGGTCGTTGCCATAGAGCGTGACCGAGTCGAAGGCAGTGGACAGCCGCTTGGCGGCCATGCCCTCGCTGAGCAGCTTGAAGCGGGTGTTGGTGCGGAAGGGATCGCCTTCGCCGGCGAACATGCGGGTCGGGTCCTCGCCCTCGCGCTTGAAGGCGAAGGTGCCGGCGGTGTAGGGGTAGCTGCCGGGCACGTTGTCCAGCATCAGCCACTTGAGGATTTCGCCGTGGTCTTCGTATTGCGGCAGCGCCACCTTGCGGATGGTAGTGCCGGAAAGCGATTTGGTGGTCAGCGCGGTGCGGATTTCCTTGTCGCGGATTTTGACCACGTACTCATCGCCGGCATAGGCGGCCTGCATGTCGGGCCATTGGGCCAGCAGGGCGCGGGCGTCGGCGTCCATGCGGGCCTTGCGATGGCCGGCCAGGTCCAGCGCAGCCTCGGCGGCGGGCGCGCGGTCGGGCTTGTCGATCTTGAGCATGGCGGCTGCCGCCTTGAGCTGCTGCACTTCGCGCGCCAGCTGGGCCTGCGCGCGGGCGCGTTTTTTGTAGCCGCGCACGGTGTCGCTGATCTCGGCCAGGTAGCGGGTGCGCGCGGCGGGCACCACGGGTGTCTGGTTGGTGCTGTGGCGCACCTCGGCCGCGGGCAGCACGCCGCCCTCAAGCGCCAGGCCCAGCGCGGCCAGGCGCGGCTTGAGCGCCTGGTAGAGCGCGGTGACGCCGTCGTCGTTGAAGCGCGCGGCCATGGTGCCGAAAACCGGCATCCTGTCGGCCGGCGTGCTCCAGGCTTCCTTGTTGCGCTGCACCTGCTTGGAGACGTCGCGCAGTGCGTCGAGCGAGCCCTTGCGGTCGAACTTGTTGATGGCGATGAACTCGGCGAAGTCCAGCATGTCAATTTTTTCGAGCTGACTGGCCGCGCCGAACTCGGGCGTCATCACGTACATGGGCACGTCGACGTGCGGCACGATGGCAGCGTCGCCCTGGCCTATGCCCGAGGTCTCCACGACGATCAAGTCAAAGCCTGCGCATTTGCAGGCGGCGATCACGTCGGGCAGGGCCTGGCTGATCTCGGAGCCGAAGTCGCGTGTGGCCAGACTGCGCATGAAGACGCGTTGGCCGCTGTCGGCGTTCTTCTGGCCGGCAACGGGAACGGTCCACGGCGAAATAGCATTCATCCGGATGCGGTCGCCCAGCAGCGCGCCACCACTCTTGCGGCGAGATGGATCGATGCTGATGATTGCCACGCGCAGCTTGTCGTTCTGGTCCAGGCGCAGGCGGCGTATCAGTTCGTCGGTGAGCGAGGATTTACCGGCCCCGCCTGTGCCGGTGATGCCGAGCACAGGGATCTTGCGGGTGGCGGCCTGGGCGCGCACCTTGTCGACCAGCGCTGCATCGGCTTTGCCGTTCTCAAGCGCGGTGATCAGCTGGGCCAGCGCCCGCCAGTTCATCTCGCCGTGGCCTTCAATGGCCTTGACGTTTTTGGGCGCGAAGCCGGTCAGGTCCTTGTCGCAGCGCATGACCATTTCGCCGATCATCCCGGCCAGGCCCATCTTCTGGCCGTCTTCGGGGCTGTAGATGCGGGTGACGCCGTAGGCATGCAGTTCGCGGATCTCGGGCGGCACGATGACGCCGCCGCCGCCGCCGAACACCTGGATGTGCTCGCCGCCGCGGCTCTTGAGCAGGTCGACCATGTACTTGAAGTACTCGACGTGCCCGCCCTGGTAGGAGCTGATGGCGATGCCCTGGGCGTCTTCCTGCAGGGCGGCCGTCACGACCTCGTCGACGCTGCGGTTGTGGCCCAGGTGGATGACCTCGGCGCCCATGCTCTGCAGGATGCGCCGCATGATGTTGATGGCCGCGTCATGGCCGTCGAACAGGCTGGCGGCAGTGATGAAACGCACCTTGTGGGTGGGGCGGTAGCTGGCGAGCGCTTTGTATTCAGCGGACATGTCGGTCATGGTTGTCTCCGGGAGGGGCGGGTCGGCGCCCTCGCTCACTGTAGTTGACGTTTACGTAAACGTCAATCTTACTCCGTAAGCGGAGGCTGTTCAAGCGCCCGCCCGGGCGGGGGGTATTCGAGGGGAAGCGGGGGCGCGGCGGGCGGCCCCGCGAAAGGGGCCTGCCTGCCGTTCAGCCGCCGCCGTACAGGAACTTCGGCAGCCAGAGCGTCATGCCCGGCCAGACATACATGAACACCATGCACAGGATCACGATCAGCATATAGGGCATCATGCCGGCGAAGATCTGGTTCAGGGTCACGTGCGGCGGGGAAACGCCTTTGAGGTAGAAGGCGCTCATCGCGACCGGCGGCGACAGGAAGGCCGCCTGCAGGTTGACGAAGACCAGCACGCCCCAGAGGATGGGGTCGATCTGGAAGTGCGCCAGCAGCGGAAGGAAGATGGGCACGAAGATCACGATGATCTCGGTCCACTCCAGCGGCCAGCCGAGAATGAAGATGATGGCCTGCGATACCAGGAGGAACTGCAGCGGCGTCAGCTCCATGGACAGAACCCATCTTTCGATCACGGCCTGGCCGCCCAGCAGGGCGAACACAGCCGAAAACAGCGCTGAGCCGACAAACAGCCAGCACACCATGGAGGTGGTCTTGGCGGTCAGGAAGACCGCTTCCTTGATGCGCTGGAAGTTCAGGGTCTTGGCGTGCCAGGCCATCAGGAAGGCCCCGGCCGCGCCGACCGCCGCCGATTCGGTGGCCGTCGTGATGCCGAACAGGATCACCGCCAGCACGACGAAGGTCAGGATGGCCAGCGGCATGACGGACGACACCAGCATGCGCAGGATCTCGAATTGCTCTGCGTCGAACTTCCAGTAGTACCAGGCCAGCAGCAGCAGCGTGATGCCGCAGGCGATCCAGAAGCCGGTGAAGAACATGGCGGGAACGGCGGCGGTGTGCGGGCCCTCGGCCGACGGGTCGCCAAACTGTTGCATGGGCTCGTCCCTGGCGGGGCCGGCGGCCGGCTCCTCGATGGCGCCAGGCGGGGCCGAAAGTTCCTGCAGGCCGCTGGTTTCGGCCGGCGGTTCCTGGATACCACCGGCAGCCGGCGGCGCCTGGACAGCCGCTGCGCCGGGGGCCTCCTGCAGGCCGCTGGTGCCGGCTGCGGCGGGAGCGGGCGCCTGGGCCCGCTGGGTGACCTGCGCCGCGGCGCTGGCGACGTTGTCTTCCTGGGAGTGGATCACGACATACCACCACACGGCGCCCAGGGTGATGGCCGACAGCGCCAGCGGCACCAGCGCCAGGCCCAGGCTGCGGGCCAGCAAACCCCGGGAGATCTTCATGCCGTCCACGCCGGCTTTCAGGGCGCGGCCGGGCGACGCGGTGGCGGCCAGCAACGCGGGCAGCATGCGGCGCGAATAGGCGCCGGCGACGGCGTGAAGCCAGGGCGGCACCGGCACCTGCTGCTGCTCGGGCGGCAGCCTGGGCGCGATCTTCGGGTTGATCAGTACCCAGCCGATGATGTAGACGAGGTACAGCAGCGCCAGGAAGAAGCCGGGGAACATCGCGGCGGCGCGGTGATCACGCCGGCGGCCAGCCGGGTGTCGTAGCCGGCGTTGAGCATGGGCCGCATGGCGATCACGCCCATCAGCACCACCACCGCGCCCACCAGGCCGCTGGCGATGCCCCAGAAGGTGCAGATGATCAGCGTGGTGACGGCCAGCGAACCGGGGACGCTGCGAAACGCGAGCTGCACGCTGTGGAACATCTTGTCCACCAGCGCGCCGCGTTCCATCACGTAGCCCATCAGCACGAACAGCGGGATGGATAACAGCGTCTCATTGGTCATGGCCCCGAAGGCGCGCTGCACCATGAGGTCGAAGATCTTGTTRTCGAGCCAGTGGGCCGACGGGTCGTAGAAAGCGACGAAGCCGAACATGATGCCCAGCCCCATCAGGGTGAAAGCCGTGGGGAAGCCCAGCATGATCACCACCACGATCAGGCAGAGCATGGTCATGCCGAGTGCTGCGTTGCTCATCATTTATCCCTTCATCCCTTTGGACTTTTCGATGGCGAGCTGCTTGGCGTCCTCATCGACGAATTCGCTGCCGGCCAGTTGCTGGGCCACGACGTCGGCTTCCTCGGCGTCCTTGAGCCGGGGTGTCCATGCGCCGGTCCTGATGCACACCACGCAGCGGATCATCTCGGCGATGCCTTGCATCAGCACGATGGAGCCGGCCAGCGGGATCACGAATTTGAAGGGGTAGAGCGGAATCGGGTCGGCGTTGAAGGTCTGCTCGTGGATGGACCAGGAGTCGTTGAAGTAGGTCCAGCCGGCCCAGGTCAACGCGGCGATGCCCGGCACGAAGAACAGGAGGTACAGCACCAGGTCCAGCGAGGCCTGGGTGCGCGGCTTCATGCTGCCGTATAGAAAGTCTCCGCGTACGTGGCCGTCGTGGGCCAGGGTGTAGGCGCCGCCCATCATGAACAGGGTGCCGTAGAGCATGTTGTTGGCGTCAAAGATCCAGGCCGTCGGCGCATTGAGCGCATAGCGCTTGAAGACCTCGGCGCAGACCAGCAGCATCAGCGCCACGATGAGCCAGGCAAAGGCCTTGCCCACCCAGGTGCTGATGGCGTCGGCGGTGTGAAGGAGACGTTGAACGTTCATGGCGGTTCCGGTGGCAGGCTGCGACAAAGAAAAGCAGCCATCCAGGCGGAACCGGATGGCTGCTGTACTTCAGGCTCAAGCGCTGGCGGTCAGGCTTTTTTGCCGGAAAAATAATGGTTGTAGGCCATCTTGAAGTCGACGGAATAGTCGTTGTGCCAGGACACGGCCCGCTGGGCGAAAGCCTTTTGCGAATCCAGCACCTTCTTGAACAGCGGGTTCTCGCCGGCTTTCTTGGCGATGGTTTTGTCCCAGGCGTCCAGCTGGGCCCTCAGCACGGCATCCGAGGTCTTGTAGAACTTGATCMCCTGCTTCTTCATCTCGATGTAGTCGGTCGAGTTGCGGTCTATCATTTTCCAGCTCATGTCGGCGCTGGCCGCTTGCACCGCATAGTCGATGATGGATTTGAGCTCGGCCGGCAAGGCGTTGTATTTGGTCTTGTTGAACAGGATCTCGAACTGCTCGCCGCTCTGGTGGAAGCTCTGCAGCATGCAGTTCTTGACCACGTCCGGAAAACCCAGTATCCGGTCGGAGGTGGCGTTGTTGAACTCGGCCGCATCGATCAGGCCGCGGTCCAGCGCCGGCACGATCTCGCCGCCCGGCAAGGGATTCACCGCGGCGCCCATCAGCGTGAACATGTCCACGGCCAGTCCCACCGTGCGGTATTTCAGGCCCTTGAGGTCCTCGGCCTTGGCGATGGGTTTCTTGAACCAGCCCAACGGCTGGGTGGTCATGGGGCCGTAGAGGTAGGACACCACGTCCATGTTGATGGTCTTGTAGATTTCCTCGAGCAGAGCCTTGCCGCCGCCGTAGTTGTGCCAGGCCAGGACCATGTTGGAGTCCATGCCGTAGCCGGGGCCGGAGCCCCACAGGGCCAGCGCCGAATTCTTGCCGTAGTGGTAAGCCACCACACCGTGGCCGCCGTCCAGCGTGCCCTTGTTCACGGCTTCCAGCAGCTGGAAGGCCGGCACCACCGCGCCCGAAGGCAGCACTTCGATCTTCAGGCGGCCGCCTGCCATGTCGTTGACCTTCTTCGCGAAGTCATTGGCGAATTCATGGAAGATGTCTTTGGCCGGCCAGGTGCTCTGGAAGCGAAAGGACGTTGTCTGCGCCATGGCGACCATCGGGGCGGACAGGGCGCCCGCGGCAATCGCGGCGCCTTTCAGCAGGCCGCGCCTGCGGGGGCTTTTGCTCTCGGTCATGACTTGTCTCCTGTTGTTTGGGAAAGTAAGAACACTAAGAACACTCATCATTCCGTCTTGCCCAAGCCTTACAAAGAGGGTTTCCACCAACGCAGGCGGCTGATTGGCGTTTCGATTACCCCCGATCCGGGTGAAACAGTTTTGGCCTCACGGGCGGGAATCCCGCGGCGACCTTCAGCCTCAGCGGACTTTCAATCCTTCAAGCGCGGGGTCGCCGGGCGGAAAGCGTAGGCCCAGCTGCACCAGCGTGGCGCGCACCACGGTGGCGATCATCAGGTTGCGGTGGGTTTTGGAATCGGCGGGCACCACCGTCCATGGCGCCCAGGGTGTGCTGGTGGCGCGCAGCAGGTCTTCGTAGGCTTGCTGGTACTGCTTCCACTGCTTGCGCGCCTCCAGGTCGTCCGCATTGAATTTCCACTGCTTGGCCGGGTCCTCGAGCCGCGCCTGCAGGCGTTCGCGCTGCTCATCGCGGCTGATGTGCAGCATGAACTTGAGGACCACGGTGCCGGTCTGCGCGAGCAGGCGTTCGAAGTCATTGATGTGCCGGTAGCGCTCGGCTGTCTGCGCCGGCGTGATCCAGCCCTTGACGGGCGGCACCAGCACGTCCTCATAGTGGCTGCGGTTGAAGAGGGTGATCTCGCCGGCCGCGGGCACCTGCTGGTGGATGCGCCACAGGTAGTCGTGCGCGCGCTCCGCTTCGTTGGGCGCCCGCCAGCTCACGGTGTGCACGCCCAACGGGCTGATGCGGCCGAACACACCGCGCAGCG
>NZ_JBFUBY010000028.1:0-22529 GCF_056405515.1 Polaromonas sp. P1_G2 | reverse complement strand
ACAAGGACTCGCCAAGGCGAGTCCTTGTGGTTTTCAGTATTTGGATTTGGTATTCCTTCCCCACCCCTTGTGGATGCGCCGAGGAGCGGAGGTYCAGRCGGATCAGGGATCGCGTTGTYTGAGCCGAAGGCGAGTTTAGCGAGACCCCGCCTGGACCGAGCACCGCAGGTTGCCCGTAGCGAAGCGMAGGGACGCAGCAACCAGGGTCGCCTTTTCTTTTGCTTACTTTTCTTTTGGCGAAGCAAAAGAAAAGTGAGTAGCCGCCGGGCTACCCCCGGCCAGCAGGCCCAAGCAAAGGGCCCGCCGCCGGAGCAAGAACCGATTACTTACGCAGGGCCGGCGACGCCACCAACGCCTTGACGAGCTTGGCCAGCGCGTCATTCGAAGCCCGCACTGCCGCCAGCGAGAAGTTGCTCTTGAACTCCGAGAAGGTCGCGCCGCCTTCGCCACTGACCCGTATCGTCTCGACCGGCTGGCCGGCGGCATCGACGATGGTGCAGACCAGCTTGACGCTGAACTGCGTGGGCGGCCAGGTGAAGGCGCCGTCGGAGGACGAGTTGGTGGTGACTTCCGGCGTGATCAGCAGGGAGACACCGCCGGCCTGCAGGGCTGCGAAGTCTTTGGGGTTCTGCACCTTGGTCACGCTGCTGAACGACTCGGACAGCGCCTTGTAGAAGCCGGGCTCGATGTCGCGGTAGGGAAAGTAGCGCACCTTGTCGCCGCCGCCGCCGGGCGTGGTCACTTCCACCGAGCGCAGGGCGTCGGGGATGTGGTAGCCCACCTTTTTGGCGATGGGCTTGGCGCCGGCGGGCACGGTGACGGCCGCGAGGTCGGGGTTCATGGTGATGGGGTGCGCGCAGCCAAACAATACAAGGCAGGCCAGCGCCGAGAAAACATAGCCGACAAATCGGTTCATGGTGGTCATCCCGGCTTAGTTGCGAATGGCTTTGACAAAATCGGGATCGGTCACCAAAGCGGCGATCAGCGACTGCACCATCAGCGGATAGTTGTTGGCCGCCAGCGGGATGGCCACGGCGCCGGCGAAAGAGCTGTCCCATTTGCGCTCTGTGCGCTTGACTTTGTCAAAGCGCACCTGGCCGTTGGCGGTCACCACAAAACGCGCCTCGATCTGCCCGGCGTTGGTGCTGATGCCGCCCGCGTCAATATTGTTCTTGAGCAGGGTGCCGCTGATTTCAACGCCCGACTGCGGGTTGTAGAGCTTGGCCAGTTCCAGTTCCTGGCGCAGCGCCGCGGCGATGTAGTCGCCGTAGTTCTTGCCGACGGGCGAGGTCATGGTGTTGGCGCGCAGGGACATCGAGGCGGCACCCGGCATGCCTGCCGTCACGGCGATGGTGCCCGTCTTCACGGCGGGCGCACCCTGGATCTTCTTGAGCGTTTCGACGTTGTCGATGGACGGCGGGTAGTTGGGCGCAGGGCCGGCGCAGCCGACCAGAAACGCGGACAYGGCAATACCCGTGAACAGGGCAATACGCCTGAACTGTTGAAACATGGGAACCCCTCTTTGTAATTAGTTGGAATGAGCGGCACCCATTGCGGGTGCAGCGACCCAATGTTACGTCATGTAACCATCATTCCGGCCACCCCGGGAATACCCGGAGGAGCATTCAGGAGGAGCGCGGCGCCTTGGCCGGGCGTTTCCAGTTCGGCAAGCTGACCTGCTTGCCGCGTGCCACGCTGAGCGCCTCGGGCGGGGTGCTTTTGGTGATGGTGGAGCCGCCGCCCACCGTGCCGCCCGCGCCTATGGTGACGGGCGCAACCAGCACACAGTTGCTGCCGATGTGCACGTCGGCCTCGATCACCGTGCGGTGCTTGTTGGCGCCGTCGTAATTGGCGGTGATGCTGCCGGCGCCGTAGTTGACGCGCTCGCCCACGGTGGCGTCGCCTAGGTAGGCCAGGTGGTTGGCCTTGGCGCCTTTGGCGAGGGTGGAATTCTTGACCTCGACAAAATTGCCGATGTGCACCTCGGCGCCCAGCTGCGCGCCGGGGCGCAGGCGCGCGAAGGGGCCGATCAGCGCGCCCTCGCCCACTTTCACGCCGAGTTTTTCGCCGTCGATATGGGTGAAGGGGTGGATGACGGCGCCGGCGGCGATGCTGCAGTTGGCGATCACGCAGTTGGCGCCTATGCGCACGCCCTCGCCCAGGGTGACCGCGCCTTCAAAGACGCAGTTCACGTCGATCTCGACGTCCTGGCCGCAGACCAGCGTGCCACGCACGTCGAGGCGCGCCGGGTCGGCCAGGCGCACGCCCTGCTCCATCAGTGCGACGGCCAGCCGGCCCTGGTGGACGCGCTCGAGCTCAGCCAGCTGCACCGGGCTGTTGACGCCGGCCACCTGGGCGGCGTCGGTGATCTGGTGGGCCACCACGGCCACGCCGTCGGCCACGGCGAACTTCACGATGTCGGTCAGGTAGTACTCGCCCTGGGCGTTCTTGTTATCGAGCCGGGCCAGCCAGGCGCGCAGGAGGCGCGTGGGCACGGCCATGATGCCGCTGTAGATTTCGCGGATCTCGCGCTGGGCGGCGCTGGCGTCCTTGTGCTCGACGATGGCCCTGACCTGCGATGACGCTTCAGTGCCGGCACGCACGATGCGGCCGTAGCCCGTGGGGTCGGCCATGCTGAGCGTGAGCAGCGCCAGGCGCTGGCCGTCGCACTGGTCGATCAGTGCCTGCAAAGTGGCGGCCTGGGTCAGCGGCACGTCGCCCGAGAGCACCAGCGTGACGCCGTCGTCGGYCAGCAGGGGCAGCGCCTGCTGCACCGCATGGCCGGTGCCCAGCTGCGGCTCCTGGCGCGCGAAGCGCAATGCCACCGGGGCAGCCGCGGCGCCCGCGGCCTCGGTAAATCGGGTGCAGGCGGCCTCGACTTCCGCCGCGCCATGGCCGGTAATGATCACTGCCTGGCGCGCCGACACCGAGGCGGCGCATTCGATGACATGCGCCAGCAAAGCTTTCCCGCCCAATCGGTGTAACACTTTAGGCAAACTGCTTTTCATCCGCGTGCCTTTGCCCGCGGCCATGATGACGACATCGATTGGGGTTGCCATGAAATTTCCTCTGGATCTTGGGGTGATGACGCGTTCCCGGGCCGCCGGGGCGGGCACGGGACGCTGCACACGGATTATCGGCGGGCTGGCCGTCCTGCTGCTGGCCGGGCTGCTGCAAAGCTGCAGCCTCATGAAACTCGCTTACAACCAGGCGCCCGAACTGGCCTACTGGCAGCTGGACCGCCACTTCGACTTCACCGATGCGCAAAGCCTGCAGGTCAAGGCCGACCTCGACAAACTGCAGGCCTGGCACCGCCAGACGCAGCTGCCCGGCTACATCGAGGCGCTGCAAAAGCTGCAGCATCAAATGCCTTCGGACATGGACGCCGCGGCGGCCTGCGCGATCTACACCGACGTGCGCGGCAAACTCGTGGCGCTGTCGCGGCAGGCGGAGCCGCCCATGGCGACCCTTGTCGGCTCGCTGCAGGCCGGCCAGCTCAAAACCCTGGAACGCCGCTTCGCCAAAGGCAATGACGAGTACCGCGAGGATTTCCTGGAGGCTTCGCCCAAGGCCCAGCGCGACAAGCGCTACAAGGAGGCGGTCAAGCGCGCTGAAATGCTCTACGGCCGGCTGGAAAAAAAGCAGCTGGCGGTGATTGAGCGGCGCATCGACAGCTCGCACTTCGACGCGCCGCGCAGCTACGCGGAAAAAATCCGGCGCCAGCAGGACGCCCTGCACACGCTGCGCCCGCTGGTGGCAGGCCAGGGCACACCCGAGAAAACCCAGGCCGCGATGCGCGGGCTGTTTGAGCGCACGCTCACCTCACCCGACGCGGCTTACCGCGACTATATGGAGAAGCTGACGCAGGACGCCTGCGCCACGCTGGCGGAACTGCACAACAGCACGACGCCGGCGCAGCGCCACAAGGCGGTGGAGACCCTGCATCGTTATGAACAGGACTTCCGGACGCTGAATGCGCAGACATCCTGAACAAGAGAGTGAGCGACGTTACTTTCCGGGCGCTTTCGAATGCGAACGCCCTTCCTCCTCGGCCTTTTTCAACTCCTCCGCCTGCTGCGGCGACTCGGGCCTGGCGGCCTCGGCGTCGGACTTGACGTCGGCATCCTTGAGGTAGGACTTGATTTTTTCCTGGTATTTGCGCGTGCCTTCATAGCTGCCCTCGCCCATCTGGCCGGACGGGCCGTCGCCGGGCTTCGACTGGCGCGGCTGGAACTCGCGCGAGCCGCTGCTTTGCTGCTGCTGCCGGTTCGAGAAGCGGGGCGGTTGCTGCTGCAGCCGTGCGCCGGGGGCTTGTGCGTGGTCCATGAGCGTCTCCTGGGTGGTGTCTGGTCTCGCCACATCACGGGCAAGAGAGCTACGTTAGAACCGGGAACGGGGGGCGCGTGTCATCCACCAAAGAGGCTTGCTGTCGGTGCCCGCCTACAGGGCAAAATCAGAGCAAGGGGACTTGCGGAGGGGGCGTGTCGTAATAGTCGGCGATGCGCTCCAGCGCCCGGGTGTTGAGCAGGCGCAACTTGCCGTCGAGGATCTCGTGCAGGCCCAGCTGGCGCAGGCGCCTCAAGGTCTTGTTGGTGTGCACCAGCGACAGCCCCAGCGCGTCGGCGATGTGCTGCTGATTGATCGGAAATTCGATCATGCCGCCGGCGGCCATGCCCACGCGCTCCAGCCGGCGGAACAAATGCATCAGCAGCATGGCCACGCGTTCGGTGGCATTGCGCCGCCCGGCCGTGAGCAGGTGGTCGTCCACCATGCCCTCTTCTCGCGCCGCCAACCAGGTGATGTCATAGCCCAGGTTGGGGAAATTGCGGAACAGCTCCCACAGGCCCTCACGCGGGAACACGCAGAGGCTGGCATCGGTCACGGCCTCGATGCCGTGCATGGCGCCGTCGGCGAATTTCTGCTGCAGGCCGATGAAGTCGCCCGGCAGCAAAAAGTTGAGGATTTGCCGGCGGCCGTCGCTCAAGGTCTTGTAACGAAAGGCCCAGCCCGAGTAGAGCGTGAAGAGTTTGCCGTTGGGTTGCTGCTCGGGAAGTATGGTGGCGCCGGCCTTCACCATCGCGGTGCCGGTGCGGAAGGCTTCGAGGAACTTCAGTTCTTCGGCATTGACGGGCATAAAAGCCCGGGTCTCACGCAAACCACAGGCATTGCAGCCCGGCGGGCAGATCGCTGAAGTTGGCGTGGGGATATTCATAAAAGAATAATCTTAGGCGCATTTACCTGTGTCTTTTGACATTGTGCGCCTACGTGTGGGCCGCTACATTGGGCCGCAATGACAAAAACAAGCACCACTCTGTATGAAATCCTTTACGTCAGCACCCTGGCCCCCGAAGCGCCGCTGAGCGTCGTCGCAGACATCGCCGCCAAGGCCCGCCGGGCCAATGCGGAGCGCGACATCACGGGGCTGCTGATTTTTGACGGCATGCGCTTTTGCCAGCAGTTTGAAGGCGGGCAAAAGCAGGTGCTGGCGCTGCTGGAGCGCATACGCCAGGACAGCCGCCATATCAATATGCAGGTCGTGCACCACGGCGAACTGGCCGCCCGCCGGTTCCGGCGCTTCAGCCTGGGTTACTGCCTGGTCGAGGATGAGGATGTGCTGGAACGTATGGAGCAACTGGACGGCCAGGCCGCGCTCGATGTTTTTGTCGGGCTGCTGTCCAGCCTGGACCTGGATTCCTGAACGCGCCGGGCTTCAGCCCTGCAACGCTTTCCACATTTCCTGGTCCCGCTCGGCGGTCCAGATGCGCGGGTTTTTGATGCCGCTGGCTTCGTCAAACGCGCGGCTCACGTCAAACGGCAGGCAGTGCTCATAGATGAAGACATGGCCGAAAACCGGGTCCATGCTTTTGCGCGTGTGGTCCATGGCGGCCTTGAGGTCCATGCCGGCGGCGGCGGCTTCCTTGCCGGCTTTGTACAGGGTTTCAACCCAACGTTTGGTGTAATCCAGCGCCTTGTTGACATTGGCCGCGCCCTTCATGGCCTCGCCGCGGCCCGGCACGATGGCCTCGGCCTTGAGCGCGCGCAGGGCTTCGAGTGTGGCGGGCCATTCCTCGAGCTGGGCGTCGCCGGTGTAGACACCCGCCTCGTATTCGACCAGGTCGCCGGAGAACAGCACTTTTTCTTCCTCAATCCAGGCAATCGTGTCGCCGCGCGTATGGCCAGGGCCGGGATGCCAGACCTGCACCTTCACGCCGCCCAGGTCCAGCACCAGCTTGCCGGGCACCTCGCCCTTGACGGGGTTGCCGCCGTCGATCACCAGTGTTGGCCAGGTCAGGCCGGGCACGCTTTCGGCGTTGCGGAACAGCCGCGGGAAGCGCTCCATCTCGCTTTGCATGTCCTGCGCGCCGCGCTCGACGATGAGTTCGTAAGTGCCCCGGCTGGCGATGATCTCGGTCGCGCCCTCGGCTGCGTAGGCGCTGGCGCCCAGCACGCGCACCGCGTGGTAGTGCGTGAGCAGCACGTACTTGATGGGCTTGTCGCTGACGCTGCGTATGCGCGCAATCAGGTCCTGCGCCATCGCCGGCGTGGCCGTTGCGTCGCTCACCATGATGAACTTGTCGCCGATGATGACGCCGGAATTCGGGTCGCCCTCGGCGGTGTAGGCCCAGCAGTGCGCGCTGAGCTGCTCGAAGGTGATGGTCTTGTCGGTCAGGTCGGACTGGGAAGCGAAGGCTTTGGACATGGGGTTTCCTGGTGGGGGCGCGGCGGAGGGCGGAACAGGGGCCGCCGCTTCTGCCGGGAATTTTACTTAAACGTAATGCGTTACGAATAGTTGAATCCCAAGCCCCAGTTCCCCCGTGGCGTTTACTCGGGTTCTATGCCCGCCGCCTTGATGATTTTTCCCCATTTGAGGGTCTCGTCCGCCTGGAACTTGCGCAGCTCTTCGGGGCTGCTGGTGAAGATCTCGATGCCGCTGGACTGGTAGAAGGGCGCGGCCGAGGCGCTGCGCGCGGCGCGCGCGAGCATGTCGGCGAGCTTTGCCACCACATCGGCGGGTGTGCCGGCCGGCGCGTAGGCGGCAAACCAGTAGGTCATCTCATAACCCTTCACGCCGGCTTCGGCGATGGTGGGCACATCCGGCGCCAGCGGCGAGCGCTGCCGCGTGGACACGCCCAGCGCCTTGAGCTTGCCGGCCTTGACCTGCGGCAGGCCGGTGGCCATGTCGGTGATCATCATGTCGATCTGGCCGCCCAGCAGGTCGGTCACGGCCGGCGGGTTGCTCTTGTAGGGGATGTTCAGGATGTAGGTGCCCGTCATCTGCTTGAACTGCTCGCCCGCGACGCGGCTGGAGGAACTGCCGCTGCCGAAGGACAGCTTGCCTGGTTTGGATTTGGCCAGCTTGATGAAATCGGCGACGCTGTTCACCGGCAAGGCCGGGTTGACGACCATGATCTGGCCGCCGCGCCCCAGGGCGGTGAGCGGCGCGAAGTCCTTGACCGGGTCATAGGGCAGCTTCTTGAACAGGTGCTCGTTGGCCGATTGCGTGGTGTTGGTGGTGATGAAGACGGTATAGCCGTCGGGCTTGGCTTTCGCCGCCGCCTGGGCCCCGATAAAACTGTTGGCGCCGGGCCGGTTGTCGACCAGCACGCTGGCCTTGCTGTCGTTGGTCACGGCCTGGCCCAGGGCGCGCGCCAGCTGGTCGGTGGCGCTGCCGGCGGCAAAGGGCACGATAAAGGTGATGGGCTTGTCGGGAAAGCCCTGGGCCTGCGACAGCCCGGGCGCCAGCGCGCAGAACGCGGCGGCGGCGAGCATCAGCGGGCGTATGCGGCTTGTGAAGTTCGGGTTTGGGGTTGAGGGGGTCATGTTGTCTCCTTTTTTAATTGAAAAACCAGTCGGTATGCGTCAGGGCCGGGCCCGCAAGCAGGGGCGCCAGGCCGGCGGGAATCTCTATCGGCAAGTCCAGCAGCCAGAAGGACAGGGCCTTGCCGTGGGTGTCGAGGTTCAGCGCATCGTTGACGCCGCCGTCGAGGACCTCGTCGAGCACAAAATTCAGCGCAGCCAGCCCCGGCAGTTCGAAGCGCTGCACGCTCGTCGGCCGGCGATGGGCAAAGCGCTGCGCCACCACGGCCTCGGTGACTTGTGCCAGCAGCACGGGGTAAAGATCAGCATGCCACGCGATCACGCTGATGTTGGAGCGGTTGCCTTTGTCGCCGGTGCGGCCATGGGCGGCGCGGTACAACGGCACCGTGATGCGGGCTTCGTTCATGCGGACTCCTGCTGGGCGTCCAGCATGTCGAAACGCAGCGGCACGGCGTCGCGCGGCACCAGGCAGGACAAGGTGTTGAGCCGCGGTGTCAGCGAGGTTCGCACACCGCCGCCGCCGGCCGGGCCGCAGCAATACAGCGCCGTGACTTCGCGCGGCAGGCGCTCTGCCTGCGCGCGGTCGGCGTGGGTGGCGGCGACACGCAGGCGCACGTCGCGCGCATCGCCTGCGGGAGACTCCGCCAGCAAATGGCCCGCGTCGTCGCCCATCACACTGAGCGCGCCTATCAGGTCCACACGCAGCGCCAGGTCCGGCAGGCGCCGGCGCAGCACCTCGGCGGCCAGGCGGGCGCGCGCCTCGGCGCGGGGGCCGGCGTAAGAGATTTCACCTTCGGCCAGCCAGCCGCCTTCGTGGCAGACATTGACCTTGAGGCTGGCCGGCCGCGCATGGCCGCGCACGCCAGAGAGGGCCACACGGTCGGGCCCGATGAGGCTGACTTGCGCGGCGCTGATGTYGGCCACCACGTCGGGTGTCAGGTAGGCGGCGGGGTCGTGGACCTCATACAGCAGTTGCTCCTTGACGCCGGCCAGGCTGACCACGCCGCCCGTGCCCGCCGCCTTGCCGATGACGCAGTGGCCCTCGCTGTCGATTTCGGCGATGGGGTAGCCCACGGCGTGGAGGTCCGGCACGTCCTTGTAGCCCGGGTCGGCGAAATAGCCGCCGCAGACCTGGGCGCCGCACTCCAGCAGGTGGCCCGCCATGGTCGCGCGCGCCAGCCGGTCCCAGTCGTCGGCGCGCCAGCCAAAATGCGACATGGCGGGCCCCACCGTCAACGAGGGATCGGCCACGCGCCCGGCCACCACGATCTGCGCGCCGGCGTCTAGTGCGGCGGCGATGGCTTCGGCGCCTATATAGGCGTTGGCGCTCACTTTGCGGATGCCGTCCATCGCACCGCCCAGTTCGGCGCGCAGTAGCGGCTCGTGCTGTGCACCCGAGAGGTCGTCTCCCGCCACCACGGCGATGCGCGGCGCGGGCAGGCCCATGCCGGCGGCCATGGCCTGGATGTGGCGCGCTGCCGCCAGCGGGTTGGCGGCGCCGAAGTTGCTCACGATGCGGATGTTGTGCGCCAGGCAGCGCGCCAGCACCGGCCGCAGCATGTCGTCCAGCAGCGGCTCGAAGCCGGCATCCGGGTCGGCCCGGCGCCGCAATTGCGCCAGCGCCAGCGTGCGTTCGGCCAGGGTTTCAAAAATCAGGAAAGCCGGCCCGCCGCGCGCGACCAGCGTGTCGACCACCGGCCCGGCGGCGTCCACGCGGTCGCCGGAAAAACCGGCGGCGCAGCCGATCAAAAGAGGAGCGGGGGAGGATGAGGTCATGGACGGGCGGTGGGGAGCCTTGAATTTAGGCCCTGGGCATTTATTTGTAAAATCGAAACTTCTTATCCATTGATCTGGATGTCAAATAAATGGCCCAACCCAACCTTTCCCTGCGGCAGTTGCGCGCCTTCCTGGCCCTGGCCGAGCAGCGCAGTTTCACGCAGGCCGCGGCCACCTGCCACCTGTCGCAGCCGGCCTTCAGCGCGCTGATCCGCACACTGGAAAGCGAACTCAACACCCGCCTGTTCGACCGCGACACGCGCAGCGTGGAGTTGACGGCCGAGGGCCGGCTCTTCGCGGACTCGGCGCGCCGGCTGGTCGGCGATTTCGGCGCGGCCCTCAGCGACCTGAGCGACCATGTCGAGCGCCGCAAGGGCCGCGTGCACATCGCCGCCCTGCCTTCGCTGGCGGCCGGCTGGCTGCCCGCGGTGTTCGCCGAATTCAGGAAGGCCTGGCCGGGCATAGAGCTCAACCTCAGCGACCTGCTGTCGGACGCCTGCGTGGATCTGGTGCGCAGCGGCAGGGCCGACTTCGCGCTGGCCTCCACCGGCGTGAGCCACGCGGGCCTGAGCACGCGGCTGGTCTGCACCGACCGCTTTTACCTGGTGTGCCGCAAGGACCACCCGCTGGCGGCCGAGGCCTCACCCACGCTCAAGAAGCTGGCCCCCTACCCTTTTATCCACATGTCGCGCAACAGCAGCGTGCGGCAGGCGCTGGAGGCGGCGCTGCATCCGCAGCAGGCCAATACCGTGCTCGAAGTCGACCAGCTGGCCACCGCCGCGGGCATGGTCGAGGCGGGGCTGGGCATCAGCGTGGTGCCCGCGCTGACGCTGTTCCACTTTGAGCGCAAGGCCCTGGTGACCCGGCCGCTGGCCGCAAGCGGCCTCACACGCAAGATTTACCTGGTGCGCCGGCAGGAGGGCAGCCTGTCGGCGGCCGCGCAGGCCCTGCACGACCTGGTGATGGACACCATGAAGGCGCGCACGCCCTGACCCCAGGGGCGGGCCGGCGGCTCAGCCCGAGCGGCGCGCGCCGGCCAGCCAGTCCACCGCGCTTTGCGCCAGTGATTCCAGCGGCGCATCGCCGGCCAGGGTCAGCACGCCAGGCTCGGCCGAGGGGTCTTGCAAGGCCTCGAACTGGCTGGCCACCAGGCTGGGTGGGTAGAAATGGTCGGCCCGCTGGCCCACACGGCGCAGCGACTCGGCCGGGCTGATGGCCAGGTGCACAAAACGCAGGCCGGTAGCGGCGCCGCGCAGGATGTCCCGGTAGCCGGCCTTGAGGGCTGAACAGGTCAGCACCACACCTTCGGGATGGCGCGCCAGTTCGGCGCCCAGCTGCCGCAGCCAGCCTTCGCGGTCTTCATCGGCAAGGGCGATGCCCTGCTGCATCTTGCGGATGTTGCCGGGCGGATGGAAGTCGTCGCCCTCGACCAGCGGCAAGCCCAGCTGCGCGGCCACCAGGCGCCCGACCGCCGACTTGCCGCAACCGGCCACCCCCATCACCACCACGCGCACGGGCGGCGCACCGGGAAGCGTGGCGGAGGCGGGAAGCGAGCGGGTCTGGGATGCAGCGGTCATGCGCAAATTATCGCGGCGCACGGCTGCTTGGCGCGCCCATGCGTGACAGCGGACGCAAAAGTGCGCTTGATAGGACCGCCCGCGCTTTGTTATCGTCGCGGCATGGCCACACTCAAAAATGATTTTGCAAACTACTGCTGCGAGCTTTTGTCGGGCGTGGGCCCCTGCACCGCCAAACGCATGTTCGGCGGCTTCGGCATCAGCACCGGCGGCTTGACCTTCGCGCTGGTGGCCGATCTGGGCGGCGGCGAGATCCTGTGGCTTAAAGCCGATGACAGCACGCGCGGCCTGTTCGAGGCCGAAGGCTGCGGACGTTTCACTTACGACATGACCCGCAATGGCGTGCGCTCCGCGCACAGCCTCGGCTACTACAGCGCGCCCGAAGAGGCCATGGAGTCGGAAGCCTTGATGCGGCCCTGGGCACGGCTGGCGCTGGAATGCGCGCTCAGGGCGCGCGCGGCCAAACCGGCCAAAAAACCCAAACCGAACACAAAAGCCCCCGCCAAGGCAAAGGCAAAAACAAAAGCAAAAACCACAACGACAACGAAACCGGCAGCGAAACCAAAAACGAAAACGAAACCCAAGGCGGCGCCAGCCAAAAAAAGCCGCGCATAAAAAAACCCGCAGCCTTGCGGCCGCGGGTTCAAAGCTCCCTTGCGGAAGGAGCCACTGACTAGAACGGTATCAATCGGAACTAGACGAGGTTGGACATCGCCAGCACGTTGTAGTTGTGCGGGTGCCGGCGCTGGTCGTCCTTGTAGGCATCAAAGTCGTGGCCGGCCGCCATGGGGCGGGCGCGGGCGGTGAGAAAAACCATGGCCAAAGGGGTCAGCAGGGCTTCGACCGCCGCTGCCGCACCCAGCACCAGGCCGCGGGCCAGGCGCCCCAGGGCACCGGTGGCCAGGCCGAAGGCGGCGCGCAGGTCGCTCAGCGGCTGCAGCACACCAACGCGCCAGCCGGCCGGCTCGGCAGCCGGTTGCCTGACGGCGGCGCACGCAGCGCTGGCCTCCCAGCTGAAATAGGCCGATGCGCCGTGGCCCGAACTGAAGGACTCCATCACCAGCGACTCACCGGCCTTGAGCGTCAGGCTCTCGCCCCGGCTCAGGAAATGGTCGCCGGCGCGCACCTGGGCGTCCTGGCTGGCGGAATCGAAGGTGGCCCAGACCCGGCCATGCGCAATTCGCAACACACCGGCCTGGGCGGCGTGCAAGGTCAGGGCCCGTCCCGCACCCAGCTTCCAGAAGCCCGCCAACCCGTCAACCTGGCCGGTGGTGGCATCGGTAGCCTGTTGCAAAAAGCGGTCGCCTGCGTGAGAAGCTGAGTGTTCCATGGTGTTCTCCAAAAAAGGCACAAAGTGAGTGATGAGGGTTGAATCATCTCGCGGCGGACTTGCGCGGTCCAATGAAATCGCGGTAAGCTATTCATTCCATAATCGCATCAATCAATCAGGCTCAAATTGCCCTGATTACCTGGAACTGTCATGCTGCATTCACAAACACACCTGCGTTCCCGGCCGATTTCCGCCGGTCAGCTGCGGGCCTTCGAGGCGGTGGCCCGCCACCTCAACTTCCGTGCCGCATCGGAAGAACTGGCCCTCACCCAGTCGGCCGTGAGCCGGCAGATCCAGGGCCTGGAGGAGGACGTGGGCGTGAGCCTCTTCCACCGCCACACCCGGGCCGTGGAGCTGACCACCGCCGGCGGCATCCTGCTGCGGGCCGTCACGCCCTCGCTGGAGCGCATCGACAACGCGGTGCGGCAGATACGCCAGACAGCAGGGCGCAAGAGCGTGTCGCTGACCACCTTCGCCTCGTTCGCGTCGATGTGGCTGATTCCGCGGCTCGAGGGATTCCAGCGCGACAACCCCGACATCGACATCCGGATTGATGCGTCGGACGTCGCGGTGGACCTGGACATTTCGGACCTGGACCTGGCCCTGCGCTACGCCCCGGCCAGCCACATGCCACCTAACGCGATACGGCTTTTCGGCGAGCAGATCACGCCCGTCATCAGCCCCTGGCTGCTCAAAAGCGGGCCACGCCTGAAAAAACCCGACGACCTGGCGCAGTTCACCTTGATCGAGGCCGGCGACGCCCACCAGACCCACCTCGAATGGCTGACCTGGCGGCGCTGGCTGGACGAGCACGCCAGCCCCAAGCTCGAGGCCAAGCGCTGGCTGTACTTCAATTACGCCTACCAGATGGTGCAGGCGACGCTGACGGGCCAGGGCGTGGTGCTGGCGCGGCTGCCACTGATCGCCGAGAGCCTGGCCTCGGGCGACCTGGTCGAGCCCCTGCCGCAGACGCGCATGGAGTCGCCCATGAGCTACTGGCTGATCGTCGGGCCGCGCAACGTGGCCAGGCCCGAGGTGGTGGCCTTTTGCGACTGGCTCAAAAGCCAGGCCGCGCTGACGCGCGAGGCGATTGGGGATGTACCTGATCCGGACACAGTAGATTCCCTGGACTAGCCTGTCCTAACTCCCTCTCCCAGAGGAGAGGGAATGGAAGCGGGTATCAGGCCGCGCCGCGTTTCAGCAGCCGCCCTGCCCTCGCCTGCACCTTGGCGTTCGCCGCGTCGGCATCACCGGCCACATAGGCCAGCTCGCCGTTCACAAACACTTTCTCGATGCCTTCCGACACCGCGATCGGCTCCTGGTAGGTCGCCACGTCGCGCACGCGGGCCGGGTCCAGCACCACGACGTCGGCGTGCCAGCCGGGCTGCAGCTGGCCGCGCTGGTGCAGGCGGAAGTTGCGCGCCGACAGGCCGGTCATCTTATGGATCGCGGTTTCGAGTGAAAAGAGGTTTTGCTCGCGCCAGTAGCGCGCCAGCACGCGCGGAAAAGCACCCCAGAGGCGCGGGTGCGGATGCCGGTCGTGCGGCAAGCCGTCGGAGCCGATCATGGTCCGGGGATGCGCGATGACGCGCTTGACGTCGTCCTCGTGCATCTGGAAATAACAGGCGCCGCCGGGCTGCAGGCGGCGGCAGGCGGCCTTCTGGTCAACGCCCCACTCCTCGGCAATCGAGGCCAGCGTACGGCCCATCATTTCGGGGTGGGGCGTGGACCAGCTCAAGAGGACATCGATCACGCCGTCCACCAGGTCTTCCCGCAGCACGGTCGAGCCGGCCACATAGGGATAGACGTCCATCGCGATGTCCTGGCGCTGCGCCAGGGTGTCGATCAGCGGCAGCGTCTCGCGCGTGCGGCCCCAATTGGCCGGGCCGGCGCATTTGTGGTGCGAGATCACCAGCGGCACGCCGGCCTCGAAGGCGCAATCGCCGGCCTCGTGCATGGCCTCCAGGATGTCGGCCATCTCCGAGCGCATGTGGGTGGCATAGATGCCGCCGTAGCGAGCCACCACCCGCGCCAGCGCGGTCACCTCGGCCGCCGGCGCCGGCATGGCTTCGGCATAGAACAAGCCCGAGGACAGGCCGATCGCGCCCTGGGCCATGCACGCCTCGAGCATGCCGCACATGGCGGCGACTTCATCAGCGCTGGCCGGCCGGCTGAGATCACCGACGCAGGCATAACGCAGCGTGGTATGGCCGATCAGTGGCGCCACATTGACGGCCGGCTGCGCCTCGGCGACCGCCTGCGCATACGCATCCACCGACGGGTACTTGAACGAATTGCCCAGCAGGGTCAGGGCGCCCTGGGGCTGGTCGACGACGAAGGGCGCGACCGACAGGCCACAGTTGCCGGTCACCACCGTAGTGATCCCCTGCGACAGCTTGGGGAACATCCCGGGCGCATTCAGCACGATGGCGTCATCGTGCGTGTGCACGTCGATGAAGCCGGGCGTGATGGCCAGGCCGGTGCAGTCGTGCACCTGGACTTCGGCGATGGCCAGGCCGTCCGGCAGGCGGTGGCGAAGGCCCGGGCCGATGGCCGCAATGCGGTCGTCCACCAGCAGCAGGTCGCCGGTTTGGGCGGGCGCGCCGGTGCCGTTCACCAGCAGGCCGTTTTCCAGAAGGGTGGCGCGGGTCATCGCGTTTTTCCGATCGCGGGCTTGGCGCTTTCGTCCCAGTCCAGCCGGGGATGGTGGTGCATGTCCACACCACGCGTCTCCAGCGTGCGCTGGATGTTCGCCAGCCGGTCCACCGCCTTGTCGCCCAGCCGCTGCGCCACGAGCACGGTGAGGATTTCAATCACCGTCAGGTGCGCCAGGTAGGCTTCCGGGCCCACCGGCATCACCGGGTCGGGCGCAACCTCCACACCCAGCACGATGTCGGCCAGCGCCGCCAGCTGGGAGCCGGGCTGCGTCAGCGCGATGATGGTGGCGCCCTGCGAGCGCGCCACGTCCACCGCCTCCAGCAAGGAGGGCATGCCGCCGACGTGGGTGACGGCGATCACCACGCCGCGCGGGCCTATGGTGGCGGCTGAGATCAGTTGCAGGTGCGGGTCCAGGTAGCTGCTGGCGGACAGGCCCATGCGGAACAAGCGCGCCTGCAAGTCCGAGGCCATGAAGTTGGAGGTAACGCCAACGCCGTAGCAGTCCACCCGGCTGCCGCCAACGATGGCGTCGGCCGCCGCCTGTGTGGCTTCCACGCTGAGCTGGGCTTGCACGCTGTTGATCACGATGGCGGCGCCGCGGGTGACCTTCGTGATTATCTGGCGGGTGTCGTCGTCGATGCGCACGCGCCGGTTCAGCGGCGAGCCTCCCACGGCCATTTCCTGCGCCAGCGCGAGCTTGAACTCGCGCAGGCCCGGGTAGCCCAGGTCGCGGCAGGTGCGCATGATGGTGGGCACCGAGCTGCCCGCGCGCTGCGCGAGCCGCTCAAAACTTTCATCCAGCACGCGCTGGGGGTCCTGCAGGATCAACTCCAGCACGCTGCGCCTGGACGTGGGGGCGCTGGCGATGTTGTCGGCGATTTTGGCAAGAACTTGTGAGGTCATGAGGACTTTGGTTGCGGCGCGCGCAAAGCTGCGCGGCCCATTACAACAAGGAGGTCTAACAGATTAGAAACAGGTGACGAGTGCATCGCACACCGTGTAATTCTCATCGACAACCGGCATCCAGCGCCATTTGTCGAAAGTCGTGCAGGGATGGGAGATGCCCAGCGCCACCAGGTCACCGACCTTGAGCGCGGCCAGTTCGGGGCCGCTGCCGCGCAGGTAGGCGTGCTGGTCGTTGAGGGCCGTGACCTTCCAGTCCGCGGGCGCGGGCACGGGCGCGGCGCCGGGCGCGCCGACCGAGGACAGCGGTATCGGCATCTCCAGGTCGTAGGACAGGTCGCGCCGGCCCACGGCCAGGATGGCCAGCCCCGGCTCGGGGCAGGACTGCACCGTGGCCCAGACTTCAATCGCCGGCCTGAGGCCATCTTTGCCGGCGCTGTCGTGCAGGCGGGCGTTGACAGAACCGACCAGGCGCTTGTAGTTACCGTGGTCGTGCGTGATGTAGCAGCCCGAACGCAGCAGGCCGCGCACCGGGCGCGAGAGCTTGGGCGTGAGCCAGCCGCTGACCAGGTCGAAGATGGCCGAGCCGCCGGCCGTCATCAGGATTTCGTCGCTGTCGAACAGGCCTTGCTGGTCGCAGGCCAGAGCGATGTCGCAGGTGCGCCGCATCAGCGCATCGGCATAGGCCTTGTCCGCCGCCGAATCGCCGGTGGCGCCCTGCCCTTCATAGGTTTCGATGCCCACCAGGCGGCAGGCCAGGCTGGTGCGGATGGCGGCGGCCAGGGCCATGGCATCGGCCTCGTTGCGCACGCCGGTGCGCGCGCCCATGACGCCGACTTCCAGCAGAACCTCGAAGGGCGCGGCCATGGCGGCATCGTTGGCGCGCGCCCAGGCTTCGATCAGCGCCAGCTGCGCGATTGAATCCACCAGGAAGACGATGCGCAGGCCGGGGTACTCGCGCAGCATGCCCTGGATGCCGGCCAGGTCGATGGCGTTCACGACCTGGTTGGCGATGATGAGGCGCGTGGCGCCCGCTGTGATGCCGGCGCGCATCTGCGCGACGGTGGCGAAGGTCAGGCCCCAGGCGCCTTCATCGAGCTGGCGCTTGAGCAGTTGCGGCGACATCGTGGTCTTGCCGTGCGGCGCCATGTCCACGCCCTGGCCTTTGGCAAAGCGCTGCATCCAGCCCAGGTTGTGTTTCATGGCCGACTGCTTGACGACGGCCAGCGGCAGCGGCAGGTCGCCCTTGAGCACGTTCCAGCCCTGCTTGCCCATGTCGGAGCGGCGCACCGGCCCGCTGTTGTGGGGGAAGCCCTTGAAGGAACGGTCGAGTTGCGGGTCGAGGAGGTCTTGCAATGCGCTCATGGATTTTTCTTGAAGGTCAGGCGGCGGCCATCGCGGGCGCCTCGGCCACGGAGTTTGCCAGGTCGTCGCGTATGCAGGCCYTGAAGCGGCCGTCGCCCATGTCGCGCAGCTCGGGGCGCTCCACCGAACAGGCGGCTATCGCATGCGGGCAACGCGTGCGGAACACGCAGCCCGAAGGCGGGTTGACCGGGCTGGGGATGTCGCCTTTGAGCGCGATGCGTTCGCTTTTGTGCTCGGGGTCGGGCTTGGGCGAAGCGGCCAGCAGGGCCTGAGTATAGGGATGCAGCGGGCGTTCGAACAGTTGGGCCGTGGGCGCGACTTCCATCACGCGGCCCAGGTAGAGGACGACCACGCGGTCGCACAAATACTCGACCACGTCGAGGTCGTGCGAGATGAACAGCATGGTCAGCGACAACCGGTCGCGCAGGTCGCACAGCAGGTTGACCACCTGCGCCTGGATGGACACGTCGAGCGCCGACAGCGGCTCGTCGGCCACGATGAACTCGGGCTCGACCGCCAGGGCCCGCGCCACGCCTATGCGCTGGCGCTGGCCGCCGGAGAACTCATGCGGGTAGCGGCTGGCATGTTCTGCGCGCAAGCCGACCAGTTCGAGCAGTTCCGCGATGCGTTTGGCCTGTGCTTCCTTACCCTTGGCCAGCCCGTGCACCTGCAAAGCCTCGCCCAGGATGTCTTTGACGCGCATCTTGGGGTTCAGGCTGGCGTATGGGTCCTGGAAAATCATCTGCAGCTTGCTGCGCAATGCGCGCATGCGGCTTCCTGATGCTGTGCCCAGGTCTTCGCCGCGGTACAGCACCTGGCCCGAGGTGGCTTCGATCAGGCGCAGCAGGGTGCGGCCAATCGTGCTTTTGCCCGAGCCGGACTCGCCGACCAGGCCCAGCGTTTCGCCGGGCTGGATGCTGAAGGACACGTCGTCAACGGCACGCACCGGTTTCGTTGATGCGCCGAAATAACGCTGCAGGTTCTTGACTTCAATCAAAGGGGCGCTCATGCGGCCTCCACCGTGGCTGTGGCGGTTTCTTCCACGCGTATGCAACGCGCGCTGCGGGTAGGGCCTGCGGCCAGCAGCGCGGGCATGGCGTCGCGGCAAGGCGGGATCGCCAGGTCGCAGCGCGGCTCGAAGGCACATCCCGGCGGCGGTGCCAGCGGGCTGGAAACCTGGCCGCGAATCGCGTAGAGCCGGCGTTTGGCGCCGCTCTGGCCAGTGGCGATTTCGCGCTTGCGCTGCTGCGCCGGCAGGCAGGCCAGCAGGCCTTGCGTATACGGATGGCGCGGCTGGGCAAACAGTTCACGCACCGGTGCGGCTTCCACAATGCGGCCGGCGTACATGACCGCCACGTCGTCGGCATGGTGCGCCACCACGCCGAGGTTGTGGGTGATGAACAAAATGCTCATGCCGGTCTCGGCCTGCAGCCGGCGCATGAGTTCCAGGATTTGCGCCTGGATCGTCACATCGAGCGCGGTGGTGGGCTCGTCGGCGATCAGCAGCGTCGGGTTGCAGGCCATGGCCAATGCGATCATCACGCGCTGGCGCATGCCGCCCGAAAGCTGGTGCGGGTATTCATGCAGGCGCTGGGCGGCGGCCGGGATCTCGACCAGCTCCAGCATGCGCAGCGCATGGGCCAGTGCGGCCTTGCCGTCCAGGCCCATGTGCAGGCGCACCGATTCGGCAATCTGCTCACCCACGGTGAAGACCGGGTTCAGGCTGGTCATGGGCTCCTGGAAGATCATCGCGATCTCATTGCCGCGTATGCGCCGCATGTCGGCTTCGGGCAAGGACAGCAGGTCCAGCGCCTGGCCGGCGCGGTTGGTGAATATCGCTTCGCCGCTGACCTGCGTGGAGGCCGTGCGCGACAGCAGGCGCATCAGCGTGAGGCTGGTCACCGACTTGCCGGAGCCGGACTCGCCGACCAGCGCGGTGGTCTTGCCGGGGCGTATGCTGAAGCTCACGTCGGCGACCGAGCGGATCAGGCCTTCATCGGTGTCGAAGAAGGTGCTCAGGTGGCGCACATCAAGGCGCGTGCCGGTTGGAAGATGGGTGGGGGAATTCATGGGGTGGTTTTTTTGATCGACGGGTTCACATCGATTTCCTCAGGCGCGGATCCAGCAGGTCGCGAATGCCGTCGCCCAGCAGCTGCAGCGAAAGCGCGGTGAGGATGATGGCCAAGCCGGGGAACAGCACGATCCACAGCGCCTGGTGGGCGTACTGCTGGCTGCCGGCCACCATGGTGCCCCAGGTCGGAATTTCGGGCGGAACGCCCACGCCCAGGAAGGACAACGCGGCCTCGGCCAGGATGGCGTAGGCAAAGATGAAGGAGGCCTGCACCAGGATGGGCGACATCAGGTTGGGCAGGATGTGGCGCAGCAGGATGCGCACGGTGGAGACACCGACGGCGCGCGCGGCCTCCACGAACAGCAGCTCGCGCACCACCAGGGTGGAGGCGCGCACCACGCGGGCCACGCGCGGCGTGTAGACCAGCACCAGGGCCAGCACCACATTCAGCATCGAGGGCCCAAGGATGCCGACCAGCGCGATCGCCAGCAGGATGTCGGGAAAGGACATCATGGCGTCCACCACGCGCATCACCGGCGCGTCGAGCCTGCGAAAGAAGCCCGCGACCAGGCCGAACAGCGTGCCGGTCACGACCGAGCCCAGCGCGGTCAGCAAGGCGATGGTCAGCGAGTAGCGGCCGCCGAAGGCGATACGGGCAAAGAGGTCGCGCCCCAGCTCGTCGGTGCCGAACAAATGGGAGGGCGACGGCTGGGACAGCCGCTGGCTCACGGCGGTTTCGTTCGGGTCCAGGCCGCTCAAGGGGCCGGCGAAGAGCGACACCAGGACGACCAGCGCCAGAATGACGGCCGCGGCCAGCACGATGCGGCGGCGGAACAGCTTGCGGAGAATCAGCGGCATCTGCATGTCAGTATTTCACCCGTGGGTCGACCACGGTGTAGAGCAGGTCAATGGCGAAGTTGATGACGACATAGATCGCGGCCACCACCAGCAGCGCCCCCTGGATCACCGGGTAGTCGCGCCGTATCACCGCGCTCACCACCAGGTTGCCCACGCCCGGCAAGCCGAACACGGTCTCCGTCACCACCGCGCCGCCTATCATCAGCGCCACCGTCAGGCCGAGGACGGTGACGATGGGCACCAGCGCGTTGCGCAGCGCATGCTTGAGCACCACCACGTTCTCAGACAAGCCCTTGGCCCGCGCGGTGCGCACGTAGTCCTCGCCGAGCACGTCCAGCATGGAGGCGCGCGTGAAACGGATGATGAGCGCGGAGTTCAGCACGCCCAGCACCGCGGCAGGCAGCACCAGACAATGGATGCGGGCGGCCAGCGAGGCGCCCGGTTCGCCATAGCCCGAAACCGGGAACCAGCCCAGCGAGACCGCGAAGATCTGCATCAGCACCAGGCCGAACCAGAAGCTGGGTATGCTGGCGCCCAGCATCGCGAAGCCGGTAAAGGCCTGGTCGATGGCCTTGCCGCGAAATACCGCCGAGACGATGCCGCAGGGCACGCCGATCAGCGCCGCGATCGCGATCGCCATCAGCGAAAGCAAGGCGGTGGGCTCGGCCCGCTCCCAGAGCGCCTGGGTCACGGGTCGCTGCAAAAAGATCGATTCGCCCAGGTTGCCGTGCGCCAGTTCGCGGATCCACAGCGCGAACTGCACCGGCAGCGGCTTGTCCAGCCCGTAAACCTTCTGCACCCGGGCGATGTCCTCGGCCGTGGCCTGGTCCCCCAGCAGCACCGCGATCGGGTCGCCCGGGGCGGCGCGCGTGAGGATGAACACCAGCACCGCCACGATGGCCATGACCACCAGCATGCCGCCCAGCCGGGACAATAGATACCGTGTCATGACTTTGCTCTATCCATAAAGGGTGAAATCTCTTTATCCATTCGAAACCGCTACACCCGGCCAAAAATCGAAGCGAACCAAATCAGTCAAGCCGTGGAACCGGCTTTGCCAGGCCGCAGGCGGGCGGCCCCATACGTGAGGAAAGGGGCAGCGCGCCGCAGGCTCGCAGTGGGGGAGCGCGGGGGCTCAACTCTTTAGGCTGGTGTTCCAGAAGAACGGATACGTATAAGGCGTATAGCCCTGCAGCGCCGGTGCGCGCGCCGACAGGCTGGCAAATTTTCCGACCTGGATGTAGGGCACTTCGTCGTAAACCACTTGCTGTACCTTGCCCCACAGCGCACCGCGCTTGGCCGGGTTGGGTTCCTGGTTCAGCGCGGTCAGCGCCTCCAGCTTGGCCGGCGAACTCCACCAGCCCGGCGCACCATCGCCCAGCTGCGGCGGCGAAAGCATGGGCTCGGGGAACAGGCCGGAATGGGTGATGTAGATGTCCCACAGCTTGGGGTCGGCGCGGCGCTGCAGCAGCGTCGCCCATTCCACCACGTTCAGCTCCGCCTTGAAGCCGGCACGCTTGAGCTGCTCGGCCATGATGAGCGCCATGTTGTAGTGAAAGTCGTATTGGCGGCTGGTCAGGATGCGCACCGGCTCGCCCTTGTAACCGGCCTGTTCAGCCTGGCTCTTGGCCTTCTTCGCATCGCGCTCGTTGTAAGCGGCGGTGCCGGCGGTCGAATAGAAAGGCGTGCCCTTGGGGAAGTGGTTGCCCTCGGCGATGAAAAAGCGCGTGTCGCCAAAACCCGCCGCCAGCATCTCGCCTTCGCCGAGCGCGGTCTGCACCGCCTTGCGCACCTGCTGGTGCGCCAGCGAGCCTTCCTTGGTGTTGAACACCAGGTAGGGAAAGCCGAAAGACGGCGTCATGATGGGCACCACCTTGCCGCCGGCTTTTTCCAGCCGCGGCAGGGCTTCGATCGGCAGCAGGTCGGCGTAGTGAAACTGGCCGGCCAGCGCGCCTTCCACCCGCGTGTTGGCGTTGGGCACCGGCACGAAGCGCAGCTCTTCCACTGAGGCCACCCGCTTGCCGCCGTAGCCGCTGGCGGCTTCCTTGCGCGCAGCGTAGCCGTCAAAACGGGTGAGCAGCACGTACTGGTCGGGCTTGCGCTCCTTGAACTTGTAGGGCCCGGTGCCCACGTACTCGCGCAGCGGCTGGGCCAGCGATTCCTTGGCCATGAT
>NZ_JBFUBY010000027.1:0-37500 GCF_056405515.1 Polaromonas sp. P1_G2 | reverse complement strand
ATGCTGGGCTTGAGCTCCTTGATCTTCCTGATGGCGCGCTCGATGCCGCCAGGCGCCGAGAGCACCTCATAGACCTTGTTGGGCGGCACGCCGTCGGCCATCAGCGCGGGCTCCAGCGCGCCGGCCACGCCCTTGCGGTAAGCGCGCTTGCCGGGGAATTTTTTGACGTCCCAGAAGTCGGCCCAGGTCTGCGGGCCTTTGTCGCCGTAGGTCTTGGTGTTCCAGGCCATCACGGTGGAGAACACGTCGCCGCCCACGCAGAATTCCTGCGTGAGGCCGGGCGCGAAGGAAGAAACGTCGATGGCCTTGTAGTCCAGCGCTTCGAGCAAGCCTTCGGAGCCGGCGCGCGCCGCGCTGCCCGAGCCGCTGGCCACGATGTCCCAGGTCACGGCACCGGCCTTGACCTTCAGGCGCAGGTCGGCGATGCCGGTGTAGGTTTCCTCCTTGATGGTGATGCCCAGCGCCTTGGCGGCGGGCTGGAACAGCGCCTTGCTCTGGCCTTCCTGGTAGGCCCCGCCGAAAGACACAATGGTCAGCTGCGCCGCGGCATTGCCGCACCACAAGGTGACTATGGCCATCATCACCCCGAGCATCGCAACGCGGTTGCGGACCGGTTTGTTCATCGACTTGTTCATCATTTCATTGACTCCTGTTGAACTGACATCCCATAACCACCCTGAAACCTTGATCGCTGCAAATGCTGCGACCGCCTCAAATACGTGCCGCCACGCTTTTGAGCTTGCTGTAGCTGCGCAGCGCCTCCAGGCCTTTTTCGCGGCCGAAGCCCGATCGCCTGTTGCCGCCGAAAGGAAGGGACACGCCGCCGGCGAAATATTCGTTGATGTAGACCTGGCCTGCGTCCACGCGCCGGGCGAGCCGGTGCGCGCTGGCGAAGTCGCGGGTGAAAATGCCGGCGACCAGGCCGAAGTCCGTTCCGTTGGCCAATGCCACGGCCTCGTCCAGGTCGTCAAACACCTGCACGCACAATACGGGCCCGAAAATCTCCTGCTGCACCGCCTCGTCGTCCGGTTTCAGCCCGTCCAGGATGGTGGGTTCGTAAAACCAGCCCCGGCCGGTCAGCGGGTCGGTGGTGCACCGGCCGCCACAACGCACCGCCACGCCGCGCGCCCAGGCGCGGTCCACGTAGCCGGCGATTTTGTCGAGGTGGGCCCGCGAGTTCACCGCGCCCATGCCGGCATCGCGCAGTCCGTGGCCCAGCGTCATGGCGCGCGCGCGCACGACCAGCCGGTCCACGAAATCGGCATGGATGCGGCGGTCTATCACCAGGCGCGAGCCGGCCGAGCAGATCTGCCCGGCGTTTTCAAAGATGCCGCCCAGCACGTTGTCCACGGCTTTTCCGATATCGCAGTCGGCCAACACCAGCACCGGCGACTTGCCGCCCAGTTCAAGCACCAGCCGGGTGACCTGGGGCGCGGCGCCCTGCATCACATCAATGCCGGTGGCCACCGAACCGGTGAAGCTGATGTGCTGCACACCCGGGTGCCGCACCAGCGCGGCGCCGGCCTGCGCGCCCGTGCCCGTCACCACATTGCACACGCCGGGCGGCAGGCCCGCTTCCATGCAGAGCTGGGCCAGCATCAACGCGGTCAGCGGTGTCTGCTCGGCCGGCTTGGCCACCACGGTGCAGCCGGCCGCCAGCGCCGGCGCGATGCCGCGCGCGGCCGAAGACAGCGGGTAGTTCCAGGGAATGATGTGGGCGGTGACGCCGACGGGTTCGTGCACGGTATAGGCAAGATAGTCTTCGCCCAGCGGAATGCTGTCGCCCTGGTGCTTGTCGCAGGCGCCCGCGTAGTACTCAAAGGTGGCCGCCGCGCCCGCAACGTCGCCGCGGGCCTCGGCCAGGCGCTTGCCGCTGTCCAGGGTTTCGGTGACGGCCAGGCGGTCGGCGTTGTCGCGTATCAGGCCCGCGACGCGGTGCAGCAGGCGGCCGCGCTGTGCCGGCGTGAGGGCAGCCCACGGGCCGGTGAGCGCCGCCCGCGCGGCGGCCACGGCCGCATCGACGTCGGCCGCGTCGCCGGCGGCGAAGCTCGCGAAGGCGGCACCCGTTCCCGGATCCAGCGTTTCCATGCGCCCGCCGTTCAGCGAGGGAACGAACACGCCGTTGATCAGGTGGCGGTCCGGCAGGCCGGCGATCGTGCCGCTTGCCTGCGCTTCATGCACCAATGCGTTCAAGGGGGTGGCCATGGTCAGGGGATCTCGCTCATCTGGTAGCTGGATTTCGCAAGCCATGCGGGGTTGATCTCGACCCCCCATCCCGGCGCGTCAGGCAGGGAAACCCGGCCGTCCCGCACGGTGTAGGGATGGTTCACGAACAAGCCCTCCTGCCAGGGATAGTAGTCCGGCCCTTCGATCGACAGTTCCAGGTACTTGCCGGCGTTCGGGATGGCGCACAGCAGGTGCATGGTGAACAGCGTCACCATCGAGAGGTTGGCGCTGTGCGGTGTGCAGGGCAGCCCCGCGGCTTCGGCCATGCGCGCCACGCGCAGCGTGCGGGCCAGGCCGCCCATGTAGCAGACGTCGGGCTGCACGATGTCGACGGTTTTTGAATCGATGATGTGTTTCCACAGCGGCATGTAGCAGTCCTGTTCGCCGCCGGTCACGTCGATGGACAGCGCTTCGCGCACCTCGCGCGTCTGCTCGAGTTCCCAATACGGGCAGGGCTCCTCGAAGTGGCTGATGCCGTGGTCTTCCAGCATGCGGCCCACCTCGATGGCGCGGCGCGGTGAATAGCAGCTGTTGGCGTCCACCAGCAGGGCCGGGCCCTGGCCCAGCGCGCCGCGCATGGCCGCGATGATCTCTTCGCTGCGGCCCGGCCACTCGTCCCTGTCGTGGCCGTATTCGGCGCCCACGCGGAACTTGAAGGCGTCGAAACCACATTTGTCGCGCAAGGCCAGCATGCGCCTGGCTTCATCCTGCGGCGTGATGTCGCGTTTCATCGACGAAGCATAGGCAGCCAGCGGTTTGGCCGTACCGCCTATCAGTTCGCAGACACGTTTTCCTTCGGCCTTGCCGCGCAGGTCCCACAGCGCGGTGTCCACGCCGCAAATGGCGCGGTACAGGTGCGAGCCGGGAAACTTGTGTTCAAGCTCGGCGATGGCGTCGACCAGGCCGTCGATGTCCAGCGCATCGCGGCCCAGCGACCAGGGCGCGACCTGGCGGTGCAGCACCTGCACGCTGAGGTCGGCGTGATAAGGCGAGACCTGGCCCCAGCCTTGCGCGCCGTTGTCGGCGGTGACGCGCACAAAGCCCACGAAGGGGTCGCAAAAGGTTTCGATTTTCCGGATGAGCATGAAGGAACCCGAGCCGACAGGAGTGTTGGATGGAGCCATCATCCCGCTCAAGTGGATTGCGGAAAAGGTCCATTTTGATTAATGCGTGATACCATTTTTTCAACAACACAAAATGGCAGGCCATGGTCAAACGTGCAGGCGGCTCCCTCTTGCTGTCGATCCGCATCGACCACAGCCACCATCACCCGGTGAGCACGCAACTGTGCATGGCCTTGCGCGAAATCATCCTTACGGGCGGATTCGCGCCAGGCGACCGCTTGCCGGCCAGCCGCACATTGGCGCTCGACCTCGGCGTGTCGCGCACCACGGTGGTCGAGGCCTTCAGCCGCCTCACGGCCGAAGGCCTGATCGATTCGCAGACCGGCTCCGGCACTTTTGTCAGCGCTGTTCTGGGCGCAGACCGTCCCATGCCCCCGAAAGCCAGGGCTGCTTCCCCGGAGCCCGCCGCGCCGCGCCTGTCGGCCGTCATGGAGGAAGCGATAGGCCGCTTCGTCGAACGGCGCCGGCTGCCGCACGCGCCGCGCGCCTTCACCACGGCGCTACCGGCTTTCGACGCATTCCCCATGGCCCAGTGGGCCAGGCTGTCGGCGAAATGGCTGCGCGGCAACCAGGATGAAGTCCTGGGCTACGGCGACCCGTATGGCGCGCCGCAGTTGCGCCGCGCGGTGGCCTCGCACCTGCGCGCCAACCGGGGCATCACCTGCGACCCGGAACAGGTCTTCATCCTGGGCGGCGCCCAGCAGGCCTTCCACCTGATAGGCGCCATGCTGCTGAACCCCGGCGACAAGGTCTGGTTTGAAAACCCCGGCGCCATAGGCGCGCGCAACAGCCTGGTCGCTTCGGGCGCCGACCTGGTTCCCGTGCCGGTCGACGGCAACGGCCTGCGCGTGGAAGAGGGCCTGCGCCTGGCGCCGCGCTTTCGCCTGGCTTTTGTCACGCCCTCGCACCAGCAGCCCCTGGGCTGCGTGATGAGCCTGGCGCGCCGCTTCGCGCTGCTACAGGCGGCCGAGCAGGCCGGCGCCTGGGTGATCGAAGACGACTACGACGGCGAGTTCTTTTTTGCCGGCCGTCCGCCGCCCACGCTCAAAAGCGTGGACACCACGGGGCGCGTGATTTACGTCGGCACCTTCAGCAAGTCGCTGTTCCCCGCGTTGCGGCTGGGCTACCTGCTTGCGCCGCCGGCGCTGGTGGGCACTTTCCGCGCCGTCATGAGCCGCTTCCTGGCGGGCGTTCCGTCTCACACGCAGGGCGTGACGGCGGAGTTCATCGACGAGGGGCACTTCGCCGTGCACGTGCGCCGCATGCGCCATACCTACTTCGAGCGGCACGAGGCGCTGGCCGCCGCGGCCGGCAAGCACCTCAAGGGCCTGCTGGACGTGGTGCCGGCCCACAGCGGCCTGCACACCGTGGGCTATCTCGCGCCGCGGCTGGCCGAGGCCGACGTGTCGCAGGAAGCCGACCGGCGCGGCATCACGGTATCGCCGCTGGGCCGTTTTGCCATCACGCCGCTCACGGCCAGCGGCCTGGTGCTGGGCTTCGGCAGCAGCCCGCCGCCGGTGATAGAGGCCGGTGTCAAGGTGCTGGCGGATGTGCTGGACAAACAGCTCAAGGCCAGGCCGCCGCACGCGGCGCGCAAGGCCCGTGCGGCCTGAGCCGCGCCTCCTTGTGTCATGCCCACGACCGGAAATGGTCTGGCATTTAGTCTAAAACGGACCTGTCCGGCAGGCCACCTGCCGTGAGATGCTCGACCCGGTGACAGAGTTTGATTTCATCATCGTCGGCGCCGGCTCGGCCGGTTGCGTGCTGGCCCATCGCCTCAGCGAATCCGGCGAGCACAGCGTGTTGCTGCTGGAGGCCGGCGGCAGCGACCAGCGCGTCTGGCTGCGCGTGCCCATAGGCTACGGCAAGTCTTTCTACAACCCGGCCGTGAACTGGATGTACCGCGGTGCGCCCGACCCCGGACTGGCCGGACGTGAGGCTTACTGGCCGCGCGGCAAGGTGCTGGGGGGCTCGAGCAGCATCAATGCGATGGTGTTCGTGCGCGGCCAGCCGGCCGACTTCGACGAATGGGCCGCGCTGGGCAACACCGGCTGGTCCTGGGACGAGGTGCTGCCCTGGTTCAGGAAACTCGAAGACAACGGGCAGGGCGCCGACGCCTGGCGCGGCGCCGGCGGGCCGATGCGCGTGAGCGACGTGAGCGGCCAGGTGCACCCGCTGTGCAAGGTGTATTTGCAGGCGGGCGGGCAGGTCGGGCTGCCCCACAACCCCGACTTCAACGGCGCCTCGCAAGAAGGCGTCGGCATCTACCAGATCACCACCCAGGGCGGGCTGCGCGCTTCAGCCAGCAGCGCCTACCTGCGTCCGGCGATGAAGCGCGCAAGGCTCAGCGTGCAGACCGGCGCGCATGCCACGCGCATCGTGTTCGACGGCCTGAGGGCCGGCGGTGTGGTGTACCGGCAGGGCGGACGGTCATTGTTCGCCCGGGCGCGGCGGGAGGTGATTCTGGCGGCCGGCGCCGTCAACTCGCCGCAATTGCTGCAGCTGTCGGGCGTCGGGCCCGCGTCGCAGCTCAGGGAATTGGGCATCCCGGTGGTGCATGATTCGCCGGCCGTGGGCCAGAACCTGCAAGACCACCTTTGCATAGACCATCTTTACCGTTCGAAGGTGCCGACGCTCAACAACCAGCTCGGCCCCTGGTACGGCAAGCTTTGGGCCGGGCTGCAGTATGCGGCGATTCGCCGCGGCCCGCTGTCGCTGAGCGTTAACCAGGGGGGCGGTTTTTTCCGTTCCCGGCCCGGCCTGGAGCGGCCGAATATGCAGCTGTATTTTTCGCCGCTGAGCTACCTCAAGGCAACGCCCGGCAAACGCGCGCTGATGGCGCCGGACCCTTACCCGGGGTTTCTGCTCGGCGCCCAGCCCTGCAAGCCCAGCAGCCGCGGCCGGCTGCGGCTGCGATCGGACGACCCGATGGCGGCGCCGCTGATAGAGCCCAACTCCCTGGCCACCGCGCACGATGCGCAGGAGATGATGGAGGCCACCCTGTTCCTGCGCCGGCTGGCCGCCACACCGGCTTTTAGCGCGATCATCGAACAGGAACTCGTGCCCGGCGCCTCCATCCGCTCGCAAGAGCAGTTGATGGACGACATCCGCCGGCGCGCCTCCACGGTGTTCCACCCGGTCAGCACTTGCCGCATGGGGCCGGACCCGGCGACGGCCGTGCTTAACCACCGCCTGCAGGTGCACGGCCTGGCGAGCCTGCGTGTGATCGACGCCTCGGCCTTTCCCTCGCTCACTTCCGGCAACACCAATGCGCCTACGCTGATGCTGGCGGAAAAGGGCGCGGACGAAGTGCTGCGCGCTGCGCGCCGTGGAAACCCTTAAAGGAAAGCCCGTGGATATTCTCGAACATTGCAAGCTGGCGCCGTATTGGTGGGATGAGGTGCCGCGCCCCGTGCTGGAGCCAGCGCCGCTGCCTCCCAGTGTCGACGTGGCGGTCATAGGCGCGGGCTACACCGGCCTGCACGCGGCGCTGCAAACCGCGCGCGGCGGCCGGTCCACCCTGGTACTGGACGCCGAGGATGCCGGCTGGGGTTGCAGCACGCGTAACGGCGGCCAGGTGTCCACCAGCATCAAGCCCAGCTTCGAGCAGCTGGCCGGCCGCCACGGCATCGGCAAAGCGTTCGAGATCCTGCGCGAGGGCCGGCGCTCACTGGCCTGGATCGGCGACTTCATCCGCGGCGAAGGCATTGAATGCAGCTACGGGCAGGTGGGGCGCTTCCATGCGGCGCACAACGCCGCGCAGTACGAGGCGCTGGCGGCCAGGCTGGCGCAGCAGCCCAAGGGCCTGGAGGTGGAGGCGCACATGGTGCCGCGCGCCGAGCAGCGCGGCGAACTCGGCACCGACGCCTACTGGGGCGGCGCGGTCTACGCGCAGCACTGTTCGGTGCACCCGGCGCGCTACCACCAGGGCCTGCTGGAGCGCGCGCTGGCGGCGGGCGTGCAGGTCGCGCCGCGCAGTCCCGTCACCGGCATCGAGAAGCAGGGCAGCCATTTCCTGGTGACGACGCCCAGGGGCACGGTGCGGGCACGCGACGTGGTGGTGGCCACCAACGGCTACACCGGCAAGGTGACGCCCTGGCTGCGCCGCCGGGTGATTCCCATCGGCAGCTACATGATCGCCACCGAGCCTTTGCCCGAGGGACTGATGGACCGGTTGATGCCGCGCAACCGCATCGTCAGCGACACCCGCAAGGTGGTGTACTACTACCGTGCCTCGCCGGACCGCAAACGTATCCTGTTCGGCGGCCGCGTGTCACACCAGGAAACCGATTGCCGCGTGAGCGGGCCGCTGTTGCATGCCGATATGGTGAAGATTTTTCCGGAACTGGCCGGCGTGCGCATCAGCCATTCGTGGTCCGGCTTGGTGGCCTACACCTTCGACGAACTCATGCATGTCGGCCTGCATGACGGGCTTTACTACGCCATGGGCTACTGCGGTGCCGGCGTGGGTACCTCCAGCTACTTCGGCATGCGCGTGGGCCAGCAGGTGCTGGGGCTCAGGGAAGGGCGCACGGCGCTGGATGGGCTGGCTTTCCAGACGCGGCCGTTTTATACCGGCAATCCCTGGTTCCTCGCGGCTTCAGTGCGCTACTACCGCTGGCGCGATGGCCGGGGCGTTTGATTTCGCAGTTCCTCGAAAGACTCTCATGAGTATCCGCAAACTCGACACGCCTTCGACCGTTGCCTCGGGCGCCTTGCAGGACTGGGGCACGGTGGGCATGCCGCTCAGCGAACCGGCCTGCACGCTGCGCGGTGAAAAAATGGTGCTGCCGCTCGACGGCCGGCCCGAGGTGGGTATCTGGGAATGCTCACCAGGCAGCTACCGCCGGCAGGTGCGGTCGGCCGAAACCATGCATGTGCTGAGCGGCAGCGCGGTGTTCACGCCGGACGGCGGCTTGCCCGTGCCGCTACGACAAGGGGATGTGTATTTCTTTCCAGCCGAAACGAACGGCGTCTGGGATATCCAGTCGACGATACGCAAGGTCTACGTGCTGTTCAACCCGCACTGAATCAATTTGAGCGGATGCCGCCCGCGCTCAGGTGCAGCGTGCGGTCGGCGCGCGCGGCGGCGGCTTCCGAGTGGGTGACCAGCACCAGCGATGCCCCTTGCCCGCGCGTCTGGGCGATCAGCGCGTCCATCACCAGGGCGGCCGTGGCCGGGTCCAGGTTGCCGGTGGGCTCATCCGCCAGCAGCAGGCCGGGCTTGTGTACCAGCGCGCGAGCGATCGCCACACGCTGCAGTTGCCCGCCGCTGAGTTGCTGCGGCAACCGCCCGCCCAGGCCGCCCAGGCCCACGGCTTCCAGCATGGCCTCCACCCTGGCCGCGTCGGGTTGCTCCAGCAGCAGCAAGGGCAGCGCCACGTTTTGCGCCACGTCGAGGTGCGGCAGCACATGGAAAGCCTGGAAGACAAAACCGACGTGGCGGCGGCGCAGCAGGGCGCGCTGGTCGTCGCTGAGCGCGCCCAGGTCCTGCCCCTTGAGTTGCACCGATCCCTCATCCCAGCTGTCCAGCCCGGCCATGCAGTTGAGCAGCGTGGATTTGCCCACGCCCGATTCGCCGACGATGGCGACGAATTCGCCGGGCGCGACGTCCAGCGAGACGTGGCTGAAGACCACCGCGTCGCCGTAGCGTTTGGCCAGTTCGCGGACCTGCAGGTTGTTCATTCCCGGCCTTGCCCCCGTATTTGTGTTTGTGTGTTGACGATTTCCAGGACCTGCTGCACAGCCTGGGGCCCATCACAGGCCACCACCTGGCGCCGCGGCATGGAGCGCAGCCAGGTGATCTGGCGTTTGGCGAGCTGGCGCGTGGCGAAGATGCCTTTGTCGCGCAGTTCCGCCATCGGGTAGTCGCCGTCCAGCACCTCCCAGGCCTGGCGGTAGCCGACGCAGCGCATGGAGGGCAGGTCGGGGTTCAGGTCACCGCGCGCGCGCAGGGCTTTGACCTCGTCGATGAAGCCGGCCGCGAGCATGGCGTCAAAGCGCAGGGCGATGCGTTCATGCAGCCAGGCGCGGTCTTGCGGCTCCAGGGAGATCAGGGCCGGCGCCGCGGTGTCGCCCTCGCCGGCGGCGGCTTTTTTGGCCGCGCCTTGCGCATGGAAAAAAGACAAAGGCCGGCCCGACACACGAAAGACTTCGAGAGCGCGGGAGATGCGCTGCGAATCGTTGGGCGCCAGCCGCGCGGCCGTGGCCGGGTCCACGCGCGCGAGTTCGGCATGCAGCGCGGGCCAGCCCTGCGCGGCTGCTTCATCGGCCAGCGCGGCGCGCACGGCGGGATCGGCCTTGGGCATGTCGTCCAGGCCGTCGAACAAGGCCTTGAAGTAGAGCATGGTGCCGCCGACCAGCAGCGGCAGCTTGCCGCGCGCACTGATTTCACGGATGAGGCGTTCGGCATCGGCCACGAATTCGGCGGCGCTGTAGGCCTGCAGCGGGTCGCGGATATCGACCAGGTGGTGCGGCACGGCCGCGAGTTCATCCTGCGTGGGTTTGGCCGTGCCTATGTCCATGCCGCGGTAGACCAGGGCCGAATCGACGCTGATGATCTCCACCGCATGGCGCTGCGCGATCGCCATCGCGGCGGCGGTCTTGCCGGAGGCGGTGGGGCCGGCGATGCAGAGGCAGGAGGGGCTCACGTGTTTCTCGCGGCGGCCTCATGCGCGGGCTCACCGTATTTGYGCACCACGGTCCAGGCCGTGGCCGCGATCAGCACGCTCCAGAACCACAGGCCATTGGTCAGCGGCCGCACCGTGCCGTCCATGTGGGTGCCCAGCCAGCCGCCCATGCCGAAGGCCACCAGCATCATCAAAAAGCCGTTGAGCGCCGAGGCCGCGCCCGCCGCCTGTGGAAAGGGGCCGACGGCGCCGCTCTGGCCGCAGGGCTGGTGCACGCCGTGGCCCAGCATGAAAAGGTAGTAGGGAAGCATGATGGCCCAGACGTTCTGCACGCCGGCCCAGGCCAGCACGCCCATGGTGGTGCCACCGGTCAGGCTCAGGCAGGCGGCGATCGCGACGGAGCGCCGCACGCCGAAACGCGGCAGCAGGCGGCGGCAGATGAAGGTGCCGGCAAGGTAGCAAAAGCACATTGAAAACATCACCAGGCCGTAGCCTGTCTTGCTCAGGCCCAGCACCCGGATGAAAACGAAGGAGGAGGTCGCCAGGAAGGTGAACAGCCCGCCGTAAGAGGCCGCCGTGAGGGCCGAGAAAGCCAGGAAGGTGGGGTTGCGCAGGATCTGCAGCCAGGTGCGCAGCAGCGTGCCGGGCCGCAGGGCCTGCGGGTTTTTCCGCGCGAGCGATTCTTCAAAACGCAGGCCGACCAGGGCCAGCGTGGCCGCGCCGAACACGGCCAGCGCCGCCAGCGCGATGCGCCAACCGTAGAACTCCGACAGCAGGCCGCCCAGCGGCGCGCAGATGCAGGCCAGCACACCCAGGCCGCTCAGGCCCTTGGACATGACACGCGCCCCTTCGAGCGGCTGGTACAGGTCGCGCACGATGGCGCGGGCGCACATGACGGCCGCGCCCATGGCCGCGCCCTGGACCACGCGCCAGACGATCAGCACCGCCATCGAAGGCGCGAAAGTGCTGCCGATCGAGGCCAGGGTGTAGGCCACCAGGCCCCAAAGCAGGATGGGACGGCGCCCGAAGCGGTCAGACAGCGGGCCCCAGATGAGTTGCGAGGAGCCGAAGGCCAGCAGCAGCGCGCTGAGCGTGAGCTGGGCCTGCGACATGGGCGCGCCGAAACCTTCGGTGAGCGCGGGCAGGGCCGGCAGGTAGAGGTCGGTGGTGACGGGCTGTATGCCCAGCAGCATTGACAGGATCAATACGACCATGCCGGCCGGCATGGCGGGCGCCACGGTCTTCGAAACGGAAACATCCATTCAACTGAGCGTATCAGACAAACGCCCGTGCGGCGGCGCAGCCGCCACCGGGGTTGTCAGCGCAGGCCCGACCTGTACCGGGCGATGGCCTTGGCCCGGAGGTCTTCGCTGATTTCTGTTTCACTTGCCGCGGAGGCAACCGGTGCGGCCGGCAAGCTTTCGGTCGTGGCAGCTGCCTTTGGCGGCAAGGGGTCGCTGCTGCGAGGGCCGAAAATTTTGGTCTGCGTATAGRCCGCATAGCCGCGCAGGCGTTCGTCCTTGCTTTTCAGCGCCTCCTGGATCACTTCCGTGGCGTACGGAAGGTCGTGCAGGAATTGGTGGACGTCCAGTGAACGTCCGAACTCCCGCTTCATGGGAATGACCATGCGCACTGCATAGGTCATGAGGTCGGAATCGGGCGGATTCATGGTGAGCTGCATGGTGAACGGTGTGATCGCCAGGGGCTCATGCGCCTGAAATCATTTCGCCATGCTGCGCAAGGTCAAGCCCCAGTTGTTCCTCTTCCGCGGTCACCCGAAGGCCTGCCAGGGGTTTGACCACCAGCAGGATCAGCCAGGTCATGATGCCTGCGTAGGCCGCAACGGCGCAGGCGCCCATCAGATTGGTCAGCACGGTCGCGGTGACCGGTGCAATTTCCTTGAGCGCAAAGATCGGCGTCAGGACCGTGCCGATGAAACCGCCCACGCCATGCAGGGCAAACACGTCGAGCGAGTCGTCGATGCCTGTCGCGCGCTTGAAACGGGTTACAGCGAGGAAGCAGCCGATACCCCCCGCCGCGCCCAGTGCCGATGCGCCGAGGACGCCGACAAAGCCGGATGCCGGCGTGATGGCGACCAAGCCGGCAATGGCGCCCGTTGCCATGCCCAGCACGCTGAATTTTCCGCGCTGGACATATTCGCAGATTCCCCATACGAACGCGCCGACGCAGGCCGCCACCTGGGTGGCCAGCAAGGCGCCCACGGCGCGTGAACTGGCTTCAAAGGCCGAGCCCGCATTGAAGCCAAACCAGCCGGCCCACAACAGCCCGGCGCCGATGATCGTCACCAGCAGGTTGTGCGGCACCATGGGCTCGGTCCCGAAGCCCTTGCGCGGGCCCACCACCTTGGCCGCCACCAGGCCGCTGGCACCCGCGGCGATGTGCACCACCGTGCCGCCCGCAAAATCCATGTGTCCCATGCTGGCGAGCCAGCCGGTGGGTTGCCAGATCCAGTGCGCCACGGGAGCGTAGACCAGTATGGTCCAGAAGGCCGCGAAGAAAATGGTGGCGCTCAGGCGCATGCGCTCCACGGTGGCGCCGATGATCAGCGCGAAGGTGATGATGKCGAATGCCAGCTGGAACATGAAAAAAGCCGATTCCGGCACGGTGGGCGCCGAAACGTGCGCGCCGACCCTGGCACCCAGCAGCCCGTCGCTGAGCGCCCGGCTCAAGTCTCCGATCCAGGGATTGCCGGGCGTGAATGCCAGCGAGTAGGCAATGCCCGCCCATACCAGCGTGACGACCGTTGTTGCCGCAAAGGTATGCGCCACGATGGAGAGGGCGTTTTTGGCCCGCATCATGCCGCTGTAGAACAGCATGATGCCGGGAATGGTCATCAGCAGCACCAGCACGGTCGAGATCAGCATCCAGGCCGTGTCCGCCCCATTGAATTTTGCAAGCGCCGGCAGTGCCGTGGTTGCGGCTGTCTGGGCGTGCAGGGGTGCCGATGCCAGGAGCGGCAGGGCAAGAGCCAGCAAGGTGAAGGCAGGTAGCCTGCGGAGCTGCAAGACTTGGCTCATGGATCCCTCTCGATTTTTACGTGTTATTCGAGAAGGGATGTTACATCCGGCTACATGTTATGGGTAAGTAAAAAATACCTATTTGTGAAAAATTGTTGCCTGAAGTGCGGCAGTAATACTGCTTTTTTGGCGGAGCTTGGGCTTGTGGTGACGCGCGGAGCAGATAGCCGCCCCTCCCCCGTGACCTTATTTCAGGTCAAAAAGCTGGGTCAGTGCTTCCCGGTACTGCGGCAGCCCGACAAGGTTGGTGTTGTGGTGCRAACCGCCCGGCACCAGCAGGAACTGCTTGGGCTGAACGGCGGCGTCATAGAGCTTGCGGCCCAGGTCGGGCAGTATCAGCCGGTCTTCGCCGCCGTGCACCACCAGCAGCGGCGACCCTATCTTGTCCACCTTGCGCACGGCCTCAAAGCGCTGGGTGATCAGCAGCGACACCGGCATCCAGCCCCACTGGGAACTGCTCACCACGTCGGCGATCGAGGTGAAGGTGCTTTCGACGATGGTGCCGCGCTCGTCGTTGACTTCGGTTGCCAGGTTGATGGCGATGGGCCYGCCCAGCGAGTGGCCGAAGATGTAGCGCGGCCGGTCCGGGTATTTTTTCGCGAGCCAGTCCCAGGCGGCACGGGCGTCTTCGTAGGCGGATTTTTCGGAGGGCAGCTCCTGCGTGCTTTTGCCGAAGCCCCGGTAGTCGATGGCCAGCACCGAGAACCCGAGTTCCTGCATGCGGCGCATGCGCGGCGCGGAGCCGGTGACGTTGTAGCGCGCGCCATGCAGGTAGAGCAGCACCGGTGCCTTCGCGTCCTCCGGCTTTTCGCCGTCCAGCCACAGGCCGTGCAGGCGGACCGGATGGTCGTTGGCGGCGGTGTAGTCGATCCAGACGTCGTCCATGCCCACCGCGGCGGCGGCGCCGCCGCTCCAGGTGCGGTCGCTGGGCTGGAAGATCCAGGTACGCTGCTTTTCGTCGAGGGTGGCGCAGCCGGCCAGCAGGGCCAGCGCCGTGCCGAAACTTGCGAAAAGGTGCCAGCGTCTCATGGTCATAACTGACCACATCCTGCCTGAAAAGTTCTGGCGGCGGGTGTTTCCCCTTATGTAACAGCTCCCAGCGGGCAATTTTCACGCCCGTGCGCCACCAGGCTCTTACTTCACGGTGAAGTTTTGGAAAAGTCGGGCAAGCAGAGTGAACCCTAGGGCCTTTCACAAAACCCAGCGAAGCGGTCCTGGCTAGGCGCGGCGCCGCAGACAGTGCTCCAGGACGGCAAGGCGGCGCAACAACGCCAGGAGGGATTTTTTGAAAGGTCCTAACGCCCGCGCAGGAAGAGCGAGTCCAGTTCCTTGATGCTGACCTGCCGCCAGGTCGGCCTGCCGTGGTTGCACTGGTCGGAGCGCTCGGTGGCTTCCATCTGGCGCAGCAGGGCGTTCATCTCGTCCAGCGTGAGCTTGCGGTTGGCGCGCACCGCGCCGTGGCAGGCCATGGTCGACAGCAGCTCGTTCTGCGCGCGCTGGATCACCGTGCTGGCGTCGTGCTGGGCCAGTTCGGCCAGCACGCTGCGCGCCAGCTCCACCGCGTCGCCCTGCGCCAGGCTGGTGGGCACGGCGCGCACCGCGAGGGTCTTGGGCGAAAAAGGCGTGATTTCCAGGCCCAGCGTCGCGAGTGTCTGGGCGCTGGCCTCGGCGGTGGCGACTTCCTGCGGGCTGGCGGCAAAGGTCGCGGGGATCAGCAGCGGCTGGCTGGYCAGGCTGGCACCTTCGCCGCCGTCCATCTGGGTTTTCAGGCGTTCGTAAACGATGCGCTCATGGGCCGCATGCATGTCCACGATGACCAGTCCCTGGGTGTTTTCGGCCAGCACATAGATGCCCTGCAACTGGGCAATTGCGCGGCCCAGCGGCCAGTCGCCGGGGGGCAGGGGGATGAAGTCGGCGGGGCCTGCCGCACCGTTTGTGGGCGTGGCAGGCGCTGGTGCATACGAAGGCGCGGGCGCAAAACTGCCGCCTGTTTCCATGCGTCCCTCAGCGGGCCGCGACGGCCACATGGCTTCAAAGTCGGACACCCGGTTGCCGCCATTGGCGCCGCCGGCGGCGAAATTCATCGCCGGTTGCGCCCATCCCTGGCGCGAAAAAACGGGGCTTGATTCCGGGGCGGCATCCGTGCCTATGCCTGCGATGACCGCATCGGCCGCGACGCTGGAACGCGGAATTGCCAGCGCGTTTTCGGTGGCGTGGCGCACCGCCTGGTGCACCTCGCGGCTGTCGCGAAAGCGCACCTCGATCTTGGTCGGGTGCACGTTCACGTCGACGCGGCTGGGGTCGATCTCGACATACAGCGCATACACCGGCTGGCGGTGGCCGTGCAGCACGTCCTCGTAGGCGCTGCGCGCCGCGTGGGTCAGCACCTTGTCGCGCACGTAGCGGCCGTTGACATAGGCGAACTGCTGGTCGGTGCGCGAACGGGCGGCGTCAGGGATACCGGCCACGCCCCAGACGCGCACGGCAGGCTGGCCGTCGTGGCGCAGGGACGAACTTTCGTAATTCACGGCGACCGACTGCTCGACGAATTCACTGCCCAGCACGTCGGCCAGGCGCTGCTGGTGGGCTTTGTCGCCGCTGGCGGCACGCCACTGCTCGACCAGCTTGCCCTCGTGCCAGATGGCAAAGCCGACGTCGGGCCGCACCAGCGCGTGGCGGCGCACGGCTTCGATGCAGTGGGCCAGTTCGGTGGCGTCGGTTTTCAAAAACTTGCGTCGCGCCGGCGTGGCGTAAAACAGTTCGCGTACTTCGACGCTGGTGCCGCGGCCGCGCGCGGCCGGCTTGAGTTCGCCGGTGCGGCCGTCCAGCTGCCAGGCGTGCTCGTTGCCCTCGGTCCTGGACAGCAGGCTCATGTCGGCGATCGAATTGATGGCGGCCAGCGCCTCACCGCGAAAGCCCATGGTGCCCACGGCTTCAAGGTCCTGCAGCGACGCGATCTTGCTGGTTGCATGGCGCCTCAGCGCCACCGGCAGCTCTTCGCGTGGAATGCCGAAGCCGTCATCCTCGACCAGGATCAGCCGCACGCCGCCGGCCAGCAGCCGCACCGTGACCTGGGTGGCGCCCGCGTCCAGCGCGTTGTCGACCAGCTCACGCACCACCGAAGCCGGGCGCTCCACGACCTCGCCGGCGGCAATCTGGCTGATGAGTTCGTCGGGAAGTTCGCGGATAGGGCGGCGGGGAGCCGATGTCGAGGAGGTCATGTGGGGCCAATTTTAGGCTCAGGCCCGTATTGGCGTACTTGACCGCACACCTTGCCGGGATTTTGGGCGTGTCAGAATCAAGGCCATGGAACTAGCCGCTTTTCTCCTCGATTTCATCCTCCACGTCGACAAGCACCTGGAGGCCTTTGTCACCAGCTACGGTGCCTGGGTTTATGCCCTGTTGTTCATCATCATTTTTGTGGAAACCGGCGTGGTCGTCATGCCTTTCCTGCCGGGCGATTCGCTGCTCTTCGTGGTGGGCGCGATGTGCGGCGTGGGCCTGATGAGCTTTCCGCTCGCGGTGGGGCTGCTTTTTGTGGCCGCCGTGCTGGGCGACCAGTGCAACTACAGCATAGGCCGCTTCCTGGGGCCCAAGGTCTTCCAGTGGGAGAACTCGCGCTGGTTCAACAAAAAGGCGTTTGACCAGGCCCATGCCTTTTATGAGCGTTATGGCGGCATCACCATCATCGCGGCGCGCTTCATGCCTTTCCTGCGCACCTTCGCGCCCTTTGTCGCGGGCGTGTCGGAGATGACGCGCAGCAAGTTCACGCTGTTCAACCTGGTGGGCGGCGCCCTGTGGGTGGGCGGCATTGTCACCGTGGGCTATTTTTTCGGCAACATTCCCTTTGTCAAAACCCACCTTGACAAGATCATCTGGGCCTTGATCCTGGTGCCCGGCCTGCTGGTGATCTTCGGCGCCTGGAAGGCCAGGCGCAAGGCCGGATCCGCCGCTTCCTCGTCCTGACGCGCAGCATCCCCATTCCCGTGCGAGGACCCATGAACGCGCCGCCCCTTTCAAACGCAGAGCCCTCCCGCTGGAGCCAGCCCGGCTCCAGCCGCGTCCCTTTCTGGGCCTACACCGATGCCCAGCTTTACCAGCGTGAGCTCGAGAAAATCTTCTACGGCGCGCACTGGTGCTATGTGGGGCTGGAGGCCGAGATCCCGAATGTCGGCGACTACAAGCTCAGCCACGTCGGTGAGCGCCAGGTGCTGATGGTTCGGGACCGCATCGCACCCAAGGACCGCGCCACCGACCACGGCATACGCGTGGTGGAAAACCGCTGCGCGCATCGCGGCGTGCGCTTTTGCCAGAACCCGCAGGGCAATGCGCGCAGCTTTGTCTGCCCTTACCACCAGTGGACCTACAAGCTCAACGGCGACCTCGCGGGCCTGCCCTTCAAGGACGGCGTAAAGGAGGGCGATTGCACCAACGGCGGCATGCCGGAAGGCTTCGACCTCAAGGACCACGGCCTGACCAAGCTGCGCGTGGCGATGCTGCACGGCCTGGTGTTCGCCACCTTCAGCGAGGACACCGAGCCGCTCGAGGACTACCTGGGCCCGCAGCTCATGCCCTGGCTGGACCGCATCTTCAAGGGCCCTGAAGGCGCGCGCAAGCTGACCCTGCTGGGCTACAACCGCCAGCGCATTCCGGGCAACTGGAAGCTGATGATGGAAAACATCAAGGACCCTTACCACCCAGGCCTGCTGCACACCTGGTTTGTCACCTTCGGCCTGTGGCGCGCCGACCAGAAGAGCCGCATGGTGATGGATGGCGAGGGCCGCCACGCGGTGATGATCTCGCGCCGCAACGAAGGCGGGGAGAACGCGGCCGTGACCGAGGGCGTGAGCTCCTTCAAGGCGAATATGGCGCTGCATGACGACCGGCTGCTGGACGTGGTGCCCGAGCCCTGGTGGCGGGTAGCAGACCCGTCCAATCCCGGCAGCGACATCACGCCCACCGTCACCATGATCACGCTGTTTCCCAGCCTGATCATTCAGCAGCAGGTCAATTCGCTGAGCACCCGCCACATCGTGCCGCGCGGCCAGGGCGAGTTCGATTTCATCTGGACGCATTTCGGCTTCGCCGACGACACGCCCGAGATGACCCAGCGCCGCCTGCGCCAGGCCAACCTGTTCGGGCCGGCGGGGTTTGTGAGTGCGGACGACGGCGAGGTGATCGAGTTCAGCCAGGCCGGCTTCGCCCAGGCCGGCGAGGGCGCCACCTTGTGCGAACTGGGCGGAACGGGGACGGAGATGACCGAGCACATGGTCACCGAAACCCTGATCCGCAGCAYGTATGCCTACTGGAAGAAAGTCATGGGCCTATGACCTCGATCGAACAAATGCAGCGTCTGCTGCTGCAGCAACAGGTGGACCGGCTCAACGCGGACTACGCGGCGGCGCTCGATGAAAAGCGCTTTGAGGAATGGCCCGAATTCTTCGTGGAAGACGGCCACTATAAGGTGCAGGCGCGCGAGAATTTCGACCGCGGCCTGCCCCTGGCGTTGATGGCGCTGGAAAGCCGCGGCATGATGAAAGACCGGGTGTATGGCGTCACGCAGACGATTTACCACGGGCCGTATTACATGCGGCACATCGTGAGCCCGGCGCGCATCCTCTCGCGAGAAGTTTCACAAGAGGGCGAGCTCGTCAAAGCCGAAGCCAACTACGCGGTGTTCCGCACCAAGCCGGGCGGGGTGAGCGAGGTCTATAACGTGGGCCGCTATATCGACGAGCTCACGCAAAAAGACGGCTCGCTGAAATTCAGGAGCCGTCTTTGTGTGTATGACAGCGAGATGATCCTCAACTCGCTGATCTACCCGATATGAGTACGCCTGGCGTTTAACCCAGGCGGGTCTGGGTCAGCGTTTTTTGCCGACCTCGTTACCGATCAGCGCGCCGGCTGCCGCGCCGCCCACGGTACCGAGCGTGCTGCCGAACACGGCATTGCCCACCAGGCCGCCGGCAACAGCGCCGACGCCGGTGCCGATTTGTGCGTTCGTCGGGTTGGTGCTGCAACCGCCGAGACCGATAAGTGCCGCTGCCGCTGCTGTCGACAAGATGAGTTTCGTGTTCATAGTTGTTTACCTTTGCTAAGAGTTCAGGCTCTTGCTGCTGACATTCACACCGTGAGGTCCTGGCTTTTGCCTGTGACCTCAATGTAGGGGGGCGAGTGCGCCGGGACTGTAGGAGAAGGTCGCCGCGGGCTGTCGGCTCGCTGCGGTCTTTAGTCTTCATTTTTGGCGCATCGGTACGCGCCGGTGTGTGATCAGACAGTGCGGTTGCGCGCCAGCGGCGGATTGCGCGCGAAGTAGCGTGTGATGCCGCGCATCAAGGCATCGGCCAGCTGTATCTGGTAGTCGTCGCTGCGCAGCTTGGCTTCTTCGTCGGGGTTGCTGATGAAGGCGGTCTCCACCAGCACGCTGGGAATGTCGGGCGCTTTCAGGACGGCAAAGCCGGCTTGCTCCACTTTGGGTTTGTGCAGTTTGCCGACGTTGCCGATCTCGCCCAGCATGGCGCTGCCGAGCTTGAGGCTGTCGTTGATCTGTGCCGTTGTGCTCATGTCCAGCAGGGCTTTTTGCACCTGCGCGTCCTTGGCCTTGACGTTGACGCCACCCACCAGGTCGGCCGAGTTTTCCTTGTCGGCGATCCAGCGCGCCGCGCTGCTGGAAGCCCCTTTTTCACTGAGCGCGAAGATGCTGGCGCCTTGCGGCCGCGCCGTGAAGAAGGCATCCGCGTGGATGCTGATGAAGAGGTCGGCCTGCACGCGCCTGGCTTTTTGCACGCGGATGTGCAGCGGCACAAAGAAGTCGGCATCGCGCGTGAGGTAGGCGCGCATATTGGGCTGCTGGTTGATACGGTCGCGCAGGCGGTGCGCGATCTGCAGCACCACGTCTTTTTCGCGCGTTCCGCCGGGGCCGACGGCGCCCGGGTCCTCGCCGCCATGGCCCGGGTCCAGCGCCACGATGACGAGGCGGTCGGTCTTGTTTTTGGCGATGATCGCCGCTTCGGGCGATGGCTTGGGGGCGCCTGGGCCGGGTGCGGGACCCGGCGCCTTGTCCTTTTCTTTTYCCGCGATGGCGGCCGGCGGCGGTTTGTTGTCGGCCGGCTTGCCCGATTGCCGCGCGATCAGGTCGGCGATCGGGTCGCTTCCAGCGGCGGGTGGGGGCGCGGCGCCGGACTGCCGGTCAGCGAGCTTCTCGGCTATCAGGGCTTCAAGCGGGTCGGCCACCTGCGTGGGATAGAGGTCGAACACCAGGCGGTACTGGTAGGCGGCGACGGGCGGCAGCGTGAACACCTGCGGTTGTATCGGCTGCTTGAGGTCTATTACCAGCCGCACCACACCGGGGGCGTTTTGCCCGACGCGTATGCCTGAAATGTTGGGATCGTCGGACTTGACCTTGGCGACCAGTTCGCGCAGCGCCGGGATCAGGTCTATGCCTTCGATGTCGACGGCCAGGCGCGGCGGCTCGGCGACAAAAAACTGCCGCGCCTTGATTTCGCCGTCCGACTCGATGGTCAGCCGCGTGTAGTCCTTGGACGGCCAGACGCGCACGGCCACGATGGTGGCGCCGCGCGCGATGTGCTGCACGCCCAGCAACAGCACCACGCTGCCCAGTTGCAGGGCGCTGCGGCGGTTCAGGGCCGGGCGCTTCATGCGATGAGTTCCGCGCCGGTGGCCGTGTGGGCCGTCAGGGTGACGGCGCGTGTGTCGTCCGGCAGCACCTCCAGGTGCAGCAGCAGGTCGGGCTGCGGCAGGTGCGGGCCGGCTTTTTCGGGCCATTCGACGAGCTTGAGGCCGGGGGCGGCGAAGATGTCGCGAAAGCCGGCTTCTTCCCATTCGCGCGGATCGTTGAAGCGGTAGAAATCGAAGTGCCAGATGTTCATGCCGCCATTTTGGCCTGCATCCGGGGCGGTGTCCGCCAGCGTGTAAGGTTCAACCACCGCATAGGTGGGACTCTTGATACGGCCCTGCACGCCCAGGCTTTTCAGCAGGTGGCGCACAAAGGTGGTTTTTCCCGCGCCCAGGTCGCCCTGCAGCTCGATCAGCGCGCGGCCTATGGCAGGATGGCCGGCCAGGGCCCGCGCGAAGTCCGCCGTGGCCTCTTCGTCGTGCCAGGCAATGTTTTTTACAATCGGCGGGTGTCCGCCAGCAACTCTTTGAACAGTCATCAGTTCGTTTCTCAAATTCAGGCTTGGGCGCGCGAGCTTGGATTTTCGCAAATCGGCATTGCCGGTGTCGACCTGTCGTCGGCCGAACCCGGATTATCGGCCTGGCTGGCCGCGGGCTTTCACGGTGACATGCATTACATGGCCGCGCACGGCCTCAAGCGCGCCCGGCCGGCCGAATTGATCCCGGGCACGGTGAGCGTCATCACCGCGCGCATGAACTACCTGCCGGCCGCCACCGCCGCCGCGCCCGGCGAGTGGCAGGCCCTGGAATTCAGCCGCCTGGAGCGGCCCGCCGAGGGCATTGTGTCGGTCTATGCGCGCGGCCGCGACTACCACAAGATCATGCGAAGCCGCTTGCAAAAGCTTGGCGAACGCATCTCGGCGCACGTGGAGCAACTGGGCCACCGCGCCTTCACCGACTCCGCGCCGGTGCTGGAGGCCGAGCTGGCGGCCCGCAGCGGGCAGGGCTGGCGCGGCAAGCACACCTTGCTGCTCAACCGCGAGGCCGGCTCCATGTTCTTCCTGGGGGAAATCTATGTGGACCTGGCCTTGCCGCCCAGCGAGCCGGTGGCGCCGCATTGCGGCACCTGCCAGGCCTGCATTGATGTCTGCCCCACGCAGGCCATCATCGCGCCGCACAAGCTCGATGCCAGGCGTTGCATCTCCTACCTGACCATCGAACACGCCGGCCCCATCCCGCTGGAACTGCGGCCGCTGATCGGCAACCGCATCTACGGCTGCGACGACTGCCAGCTGGTTTGCCCCTGGAACAAATTCGCCCAGCGAAGCGCCTTGCCCGATTTCGACGAACGCCAGGGCCTCACGGGGCAGCAATTGGTGACGCTGTTCGGCTGGACCGAAGAGGCGTTTTTGCGCTTCACCGAAGGCAGCCCGATACGGCGCATAGGCCACGAGCGCTGGTTGCGCAACATTGCGGTGGCCATGGGCAATGCCTTGCGTGTGCTCGATGAGCCCGCCGGGCGACCCCTGCGCGAGGCCCTGCGGGCGCGTGCCGCGGAGAGCGGCGAACTGGTCGCGGAACACATTGAATGGGCCCTGGCCCAATGACCTCAAGTAATATGCCCCGTGCATGAAAGGACCCCACATGGACCCCACGATCTCAGGCGCGCTGGCTTCGCTGTTCGGCGCGGCCGTTGGCGGCGGCATCACGTTTTTCCTGAACCGGCAGCTTCACAAACACCAGCTGGCGCTGGCGCATGAACAACATAAAACCGAGTTCATGGCCGAAGACACGGCGCGCCATTTCCTGAGCCACAAGGGCTATACCGACCGGTCCTTTGAAACCCTGCAGATGCATTTGGGCGGGTTTGAGGAGGATGAGTTGCGGAAGATTCTTGTCCGGGCGGGGGCTATACGGCGGGGTCTCGCTAAACTCGCCTTCGGCTCAAACAACGCGATCCCTGATCCGCCTGAACCTSCGCTCCTCGGCGCATCCACAAGGGGTGGGGAAGGAATACCAAATCCAAATACTGAAAACCACAAGGACTCGCCTTAGCGAGTCCTTGTTTGTATTTATCTCTTTGTCTCTTTGTCTCTTTGTATTTCTTCTGTTTTCGGCTCCCGCTCCCGATTGCCCCGTCCTGGCTGGGCCGAGGAGCGCAGAGACAAGCGGATCAGGGCCGGCGTTGTCTGAGCGAGGCGAGTTTAGCCGGACCCCGCTTGGCTCGAGCACCGCAGGTTGCCCGTAGCGAAGCGTAGGGACCCAGACTGCGGGTCGCCTTTTTTTGCTTACTTTTTTTGGCGAAGCAAAAAAAGTGAGTCGCATGCCGGGCGACTCCCGGCCAGCAGGACTTAGCAGAGGGCAGGGGCGTGCAAGCCGGCACAAGACCCGGCCAAACAAACCTTACCTCAGCACAGCCAACGCAAACGGCAGGCTGACCACCCCCAACATGGTCGACAAAGTCACCAACCCGGCAACATAAGCCCCGTTGTAGCCCATGCGCGCCGCGAGCACATAGGCACTGGACGCGGTGGGCAACGCGGAGAAGGCCAGCAGTATGGTGGTTTGCACCGGCGACAGGCCAAAGGCCTTGGCCAGGCCCAGCGCCACGATGGGCAGCAGGAAGTGGCGTATCGACAGCACCGCCACCGTCAAAGCCTTGGCTTGCGACAGGTGCGCGAACTGCATGCCGGCGCCGGCCGACATCAGGCCCAGGGCCAGGGAAGCGGCGCCTATGCGATTGACGGTGGGTTCCAGCCAGAAGGGGATGCTGAAACCCAGCAGGTTGGCGGCCAGGCCCGTGGCTGTCGCCACGATGAGCGGGTTGCGCACCAGCTCGCCCAGGAAGCCGCGCTGGGCATGCCTGGCCATGGGCCATACCGCGGCGACGTTGAAGAGGGGTACGCAGACACCGATCAGCACCGCGATCAGCTGCAGGCCCTGGGCGCCGGCCAGGCGGTCGGCCAGGGCCAGGGCGATGAAGGAGTTGAAGCGAAAGGCCACCTGCGCGCTGGCCGCGTGCTCGCGCGCGTCGATGTGGCGGCGCAGCCAGGGCAGGTAGGGCAGGCTGTAGGCCATGGCGATGCCGGCCACGCCCATCAGCAGGCCGGCGCCTATCAGGCTGGAGGCGGCGCCCAGGTCCAGCGGGCTTTTCACGATGGAGTGGAACAGCAGGACCGGAAACAGAAAGTAATAGACCAGGCTTTCCACCTTCTCCCAGACCGTGCGGTTGAGGGCGGTGTAGCGGCACACCAGGTAGCCGCAAACGATGAGGGAAAAGTCGGGGAAAAGAAGCTGGGCGTAATTCACCCCGCCGAGAATAACCGCAATCCCTGCGGGTTTGCCCTTATGCGTAATCCACAACTGGCGAAGCGCGCGGCTGCGATTACCATTTCAGCTGTTTCATCGGAAGGATTTGAACATGCAACGTCGTTATCTCTTTGCCTACTCCGTGCTGTCCGCGCTTGTGCTGGGCGCCGCCGCGGGCCCTGCATTGGCGCAGGGCTACCCCAACAAGGTCATCAAGCTCCAGGTGCCTTTCGCACCCGGCGRCACCACGGATATCGTGGCCCGCGTGATCGCCGAACCACTGGGCAAGGCCCTGGGCCAGAGCGTCATCGTCGAGAACAAGGCCGGCGGCGGCGGCGTGGTCGGCGCGCTGGAAATCGCCCGCACCGTTCCCGACGGCTACACGCTGGGCGTGGCCACGGTGTCCACCACCGCGGCCAACCCGGCCATCAACCCCAAAATTCCGTACAACACGCTGACGGACTTCACGCCCATCATCAACATCGCGGCCACGCCCAACATCATCGCGGTGCACCCAAGCTTTCCGGCCCGCAACTACAAGGAGTTCCTGGCCGAGCTCAAAAAGAATCCCGGCAAGTATTCCTATTCGTCCTCGGGCACGGGCGGCATCGGCCACCTGCAGATGGAGCTTTTCAAGAGCATGTCGGGCACTTTCGTGACCCACATCCCCTACCGCGGCGCGGGCCCGGCCCTTAACGACACGGTGGCCGGCCAGGTTCCCATGATTTTCGACAACATTCCTTCCGCGCTGCCCTTTATCCAGCAAAAACGCCTGATCCCCATCGTGGTGGCCGCGCCGCAGCGCCTGGCGGTGCTGCCGGACGTGCCGACCTTCAAGGAAGTCGGCCTGGAGCCGGTGAACCGCATGGCCTACTACGGCATCCTGGGCCCCAAGGGCCTGCCAAGGCCGAGTTCGAGGTCTACAAAAAAGTGGTGGACTCCGCCAAGCTCAAGCTGGAATAAATCCGGTCCGGTTCGCCCGGAGCGAGGCTTCCCCGGTCAAGCCGTCGTGCAGTTGAATGCACGGCGGCTTTTTTTGTTATGGTCACCTCCATGCAAGCACAAAGCCAGTCCAGCATCGACGCGTTCATCGACGCGCTGTGGCTGGAGGACGGCCTCTCCAAAAACACGCTGGCGGCCTACCGCCGGGACCTGTCCTTGTTCGCCGATTGGCTGGGCACGCCAAAGCAGGGCGGTCGTGTGCTGGACGCCACGGCCGAGACCGACCTCAACAGCTATTTTTCGGCCCGGCATGCCGCGACCAAGGCAACCTCGGCCAACCGGCGCCTCACGGTGTTCAAGCGCTACTTTCGCTGGGCGCTGCGAGAGCGCCTGATAGACGCGGACCCGACGCTCAAGCTGCAGTCGGCCAAACAGGCGCTGCGGGTTCCCAAGACCATGACCGAAGCTCAGGTCGAGTCCCTGCTGGCCGCGCCAGACGTAGACGCACCGCTCGGGTTGCGCGACCGCGCCATGCTGGAGCTGCTCTATGCCTGCGGCCTGCGCGTGAGCGAGCTGGTGGGCCTCAAGACCTTTCACCTCAGCCTCAATGAGGGCGTGCTGCGCGTCATGGGCAAGGGCCGCAAGGAGCGCCTGGTGCCCTTCGGCCAGGTGGCGCGGGAATGGATCGTCAGCTACCTCGCCGAGGCGCGGCCGGCCATCCTGGGCGGGCAGCAGACCGACGACCTGTTCGTCACCGGCCACGGCAAGGGCATGAGCCGCGTGATGTTCTGGATGCTGGTCAAGAAGTACGCACGGCTGGGCGGCATCCATTCCCCGCTGTCGCCCCACACCCTGCGCCATGCCTTCGCCACGCACCTGCTGAACCACGGCGCCGACCTGCGCGCGGTGCAGATGCTGCTGGGCCACGCCGACATTTCCACCACCACCATTTACACCCATGTGGCGCGGGAGCGGCTCAAGGCGCTGCATGCGCAGCACCATCCACGCGGTTAGGTCGCCAAGGCAAAATCGTGCCCACACTTCATCTCTGGAATATCTTCATGTCGGGATCGATTCGCTTGCACCGCGCGGCACTGTTGCTTGCGTTTTTACTGCCCGTCGGCGCAGCCCTGGCCCAGCCAGCCCCATGGCCGGTTCGCCCGCTGCGCATCGTGGTGGCGTACCCGCCGGGCGGCATCAGCGACGGTATCGCACGGGCGCTGGCCGAAAAGCTGGCGCAGCAGCTGGGCGTGCCGGTCGTGGTGGAAAACCGAGCCGGCGCGGGCGGCAGCATAGGCATGGATGCGGTGGCCAAGGCCGCGCCCGACGGCTACACCCTGGGTTTTTCATCCATCAGCCCCGTGGCCTTGAACCCGCACCTGGGCAAACAGGCCTACGACCCGGCCCGGGACATCGCCCCGGTGGCGAGCGTGATGTATTCGCCCGTGGTGTTGCTGGCCACGCCCGCCTTCGCGGGAAAAGACTTCAAGGACCTGCTGGCCGCGGCCAAGGCGAAACCGGGCAGCCTGCGCTGGTCCACGTCGGGACTGGCTACGGTAGGGCATTTGATGCTGGAGCAGGTCCGCCATGGGGCGAATGTCGAGTTCACCCACGTGCCCTACAAGGGCGGCGGCCAGCAGCTCACCGACGCGCTGGGCGGGCAGGTGGAGCTGGTTTCAACCAATCTCAGCGGCACGGTGATGCAGCACATCCAGTCAGGCAAGCTGCGCCCGCTGGCGGTGGGTGCGCCGGCGCGCGTGGAGACCTTGCCGCAGGTGCCGACCTTTGCCGAGCTGGGCCTGGCGCCGGCCAACCTCACGTCGCTGTTCGGGGTGTTCGCGCCGGCCAGAATACCGGCGGAGTTGCTGCAGCGGCTCAACACCGAAATCAACCAGGCCTTGCGCGCGCCCGACCTGCGCAAAAAGCTGCTGGATGCCGACAATGTCCCGACCGGCGGCAGTGCGGCGGACTTTGCCCGGCAGATTTCCGCCGAGTCGGCCGCCAACGCCCGCATCGTGAAAGCCGCGAACATCAAGGCCGAGTGATCGCCGTCCCGGGCGCCTTCAGGCGGCGTCGCCGTACATATAGTTTCGATTAAAAGGATAGCTGGACTGCGCGCCGGCCAAGGCGGTGTCGTGCACCTCGCCGGAAGGCTTGGCGGCCAGCATCTGGTGCAGCGAGATCCAGCCCTGTGCGTGCGTAGTGCGGCCTGAGGTTTTCGGTGTCGACCATTTCCAGGCCGGCTCGGGACATGTGCTCCAGCACGGCGCTGACGTGCATGAGCTCGCCGCCGGGGAAGATGTATTTTTCGATGAAATCGCCCATGCCGGCGCCGAGCTGGCGGTTCTCCAGGCCGCCGGCCGTGATGCCGTGGTTCATGACCAGGCCGCCGGGGGCCAGCAGGCGCAGGATCTTCTGGAAGTAGCCCGTCATCCGCGCGTGGCCCACGTGCTCGAACATGCCGACGGAAGACACCTTGTCGAAAGGCCGGTCCTCGGGCATGTCACGGTAGTCGCGCAGCTCCATGCGCACGCGGCCGCCCAGGCCTTTTTCCTCGATCAGCCGCTGCACGTGCGCGTGCTGGTTTTTCGACAGGGTGATGCCGGTGGCATCGACGCCGTAGTGCTCGGCGGCCCACATGAGCAAACCGCCCCAGCCGGCGCCTATGTCCAGGAAGCGCTCGCCGGGCTTGAGCATGAGCTTGCGGCAGATATGGTCGAGCTTGGCTTCCTGCGCCTGGGCCAGGGTCATGGCCTCATCGCGGTAATAGGCGCAGGAGTAGACGCGCCGCGGGTCCAGCCACAGCGCGTAGAAGGCGTCCGAAACGTCGTAGTGGAACTGGATTTGCGCCGCGTCGCGGGCATGGGTGTGGGCCGCCAGGGACTTGGCGTGGCGCAGCAGGTGGGACCACCAGCCGGTGTCGCTTTCCACCGGGTTGCCGGGCAGCAGCTTGGTCACCGCGCGCATCACGTCGCGCATGGCGCCTTCGAGCTGGAGCTTGCCTTCGACGTAATCTTCGGCCAGCGCGCCTATCTGGCCGGCCTTGAGGCGGGCGATGCTGGACCAATGGGAAAAAGCCAGCTTGACGGGAGCGTTGGCCGATCCCAGGCGCTGGCCTTGCGGCAGCTGGAGGGCCACGTCCGCGGGCAAGCGCGGCATTTGCGAGGGGATGTCTGGAACCAGGTGCCGGATCATTGCGCAAACTCCTTTTCAAGAGAGGTTTGCAGTCTAGCGCCGTTCGAAAATCCCTGCCGTGATCGTGTGTGTAGGACTTTGCCGCGTTTTTAGTCGGCTGTTTGGCCTGTGCTCGTCCATATTGAGGAGGCGGCAACCACACTGTCCACCTAGAATCGATTTGCGGGGTTTGGGCCCTCTTTGTCGGGCTGAACGAACTAAAAATGGACGATAAGTCTTTTAATAACAAGCACTTGGCTGGGTTTTCAGCGGCCAGGGGCGCCAGCCACCGGTGCGTCCGTGCGACAGAGACCTAACCCTTCTCCCTCCTATCAAACGTTATGCCCCTCTCTATCGATAGCTTGCGGCTTTTTGTCGCCCGACTTGGTGTTCGGCCCGGTATGTGGCTTGGTCCAACGATGTCGCTACGCACATTCGCTGCGGCTATCGCGGGATATGAGACCGCGCTATTTGATGCCGGTGTCGAACCGCTAATTGGGCAAGAGTTCAGCGTGTGGTTGTCAGCCCAATGGAGCGTATCGCCAATCGTCGGCTGGGAGGCGCATGTTGAGGAACGTTTTGGTAATGATGTGAACGCAATCTCTGAAGCAGCCAAACTTATTGAGCAGTGGTTTTGTGTTCGTGACGCGAAGGCATAACAAGGCGGTCGAGACGGACGCCCAAAGGCGGCCACTCGCTACACTCGCGGGCACCCACGGTCGCCACTTACCTCTACGTTAGAAGTCATGACAAATCACCGTGCGATCAACGAAGTTCTGCAGGATCTGGACAGCCTCGACGGACGTCCGGTTGAAATCGAAGGTGTCCTGAGTTCGGAGTCGGAGGGATACCAACTGCTGCACTACCCGACGGCCAAGCGTCGGACGCCTTTCGCGGTTGACGATCACATTTATGAACCCGCCATCTGGATCGCTCCGGGCGATGGCAGCATGCGCTTGAACGCCTCAGTTCTTGACCGGTGGGTCGGGAAGCGTGTTCGCGTGCACGGCATTCTTACGAGCTACCTCTCACTGGCACCCGTGGGTTCCCTCGGAAGGGGCGGCTTCGGACCTTGGGGGTTCTGGCCAGCTCAAGTCGAGCCGTATTCGGTCCAGCGGGTTACCTCCGAGGAGCGGAGAGAGCATGACCTCTAACTCGGTGATCGACAGGGACATCCTATCGACCGGCTTTCGCCGGCCTGCTGTCCGYCGCTCACTTCTACCTTGGAACGCACCATGAAAATATCAATGCTGCTGTCGCTGGCCATTGTCGCCTGCCCGGCGCTTGCCCAAGGCTCTCTTGATTGCAACGCGCAGCTTGGCGAGCCCCAGTTTTCCAACGAACAAAAGTATGTTGTACAGCGGCTTTTGAGCATTGAGCCTCCGCCGGCCAATTCCCCACTCCTTACCAAGTTTTGGACCGATTGGCCCGTCATTCGGAAAGAAGACAAGGAAGGCCAAATCCGTTGCTGGCAAGCCGCCGTTGATGTGCTCGCGAATCTCCAACGTAGTTTTTGGTCAAACGTGATCAATGCGTATCGGAATGGCGATGGATCAATGAGCGTCGAATTGAATACAAACATTGCTCGTTTGGCCGACCTTCCAGCTGCGGCGAAGGTCTTGTTGTCAGTACCCGAAGCGTCCGCATACAAGACTCAAGCGTCCGAATTTCTTGTGGGAGTTGCCGCCCGWAAAGAAGTGGTGTGGATGGGGACAAAAATCCCGCCTCATGCCCTCGACGCGTCCTTGGATACCGGGAATTGGACTCGGGTGGAGCGTTTTTTTGTGCAGGGCCTTGCAGCCCAATGAGTTCGGCCATCTCACGCATGCCATCACCCGTCATCGTCGCGCTTGACTTCGAATCCTCGGCCGAGGCCTTGGCATTGGTCGATCGGCTCGGCCCCGAAGCCGGTCACTACAAGGTCGGCCTTCAGTTGCTCACAGAGGCTGGACCGCAGGTCGTTCGAGAGCTGGTGTCGGCAGGCAAACAGGTCTTCCTCGATCTCAAACTTCATGAGATACCGAACTCCGTGGCCCATGCCGTCAACGCCGCTGGCAAGCTTGGGGTTTCAATGGTCACGGTTCATGCGTCGGCGGGTTCGGCCGTTCTGCGAGCGGCTGCTACTGCTGCCGAGTCATACCCCCATCTAAGAGTCCTTGGCCTTACGGTCATCACAAGCCTTTCTGATGCCGAGCTCCCGGAGATCGGTCTCGCACCATCCGTCAAAGACCAGGTTCTCCGCCTCGCTTCGCTGGCTTGCAAGTCAGGCTGCCACGGTGTCGTGGCTTCCGCCCAGGAGGCCGCCTACTTGCGTGCTTCCTTGCCTGCCGGGGTACTCATCGTCTGCCCTGGCATTCAGCTTGCCCAGGCGGTGGCCACAGACCAGGTGCGCATCTCCACGCCTGCTGCGGCAGCCAAGGCAGGCGCCACCCACATCGTCATCGGCCGGGCCATAGCAGGTGCTTCGGAGCCACTGGCAGCGTATCGGGCAGCCGTCGAGTCATTTCACAATGGCGTGCCTGTGTAACAGGGTCTGCGTATGAGAGATTGAGCGAGGAGGGCGATGTCACCCCAAGGTTTCGGACCCGTTCAGCAAGGCAATTTCCGTCTCGTCAAATCCCGCCTGCCGCCTGGCGTCCAGATTCAGCGGCCCTTTGAGCCGGGGGGCCTCGTACTGCCGGGCCAGCAGCGCATAGGTGGCGATCGGCTCCAGACCGCGCTGGGCGCACAGCGCGCGATACCAGTGGTTGCCGATGGCGACATGGCCTATCTCGTCGCGCAGGATCACATCCAGGATGTCCACGGCCCGCAGTGCCTCGGGCGTGCCGACCTTGCGCAGCTTGGCCTGCATGGGCGGGGTGGCGTCGAGGCCGCGGGCTTCCAGGGTGCGCGGCACCAGGGCCATGCGCGCCAGCAGGTCGCCTTCGGTTTTGGCGGTCATGTCCCAGAGGCCGGTGTGGGCCGGGAAGTCGCCGTAGTCGTAGCCCATGGCCTGCAGGTGGGCGCGCAGCAGGCTGAAGTGCCGGGCCTCCTCGGCGGCAACCTTGAGCCAGTCCAGGTAATAGGCGCGCGGCATGCCGGGAAAGCGCCAGACGGCATCCAGGGCCAGGTTGATCGCGTTGAACTCGATATGGGTCACGGCATGGAGCAGGGCGGCCAGGCCCTCGCGCGTGAAGGGAGATCGCTTGGGCACGTCCAGGTGGGAACGCAGCTCGGGCTGTGCGGGGCAGCCGGGCAGGCCGGGCGGGGCCTGGAGCGCCATTTCGGCCGCTACCTCCAGCGTCTCCGCCTGAGCCATGGCTTGCTCGGCGAGGCGGACTTTTTGCGTGGGATCGGTTTCCAGCAGCGCCCGCAGCGCTTGCTGGCGCAGTTCGGCGGGAGGAGGCTCTGGGGTCATGGGGGAATTGTCGGCGATACGCCTGGGGGGCTCCTTACAATCGGGGTAGACGGGCAGCCTTGGGCTGGCCTTGGCTCCCGACCGTGTTTCCCTGAATAAAAGCGCAAAACCATGGCTCTCTACCAACTGGACAAGCTGACCCCCACCGTTCACGAATCCGCCTGGGTGGCCGACAACGCCCAGGTCATGGGCAATGTGCACCTCGCCGAAGACAGCAGCGTCTGGTTCGGCGTGGTGATACGAGGTGACACCGAGACCATTTCCGTGGGCCGGGGCTCCAACATCCAGGACAACAGCGTGCTTCACGCCGACATGGGCCTGCCGCTGACGATAGGCGAGAACGTCACGGTCGGCCACCAGGTCATGCTGCACGGCTGCACCATAGGCGACGGTTCGCTGATCGGCATCCAGGCGGTGGTGCTCAACGGCGCGAAGATCGGCAAGAACTGCCTGGTCGGCGCCGGCTCGCTGGTCACCGAGGGCAAGGAGTTCCCGGACGGATCCATGATCTTCGGAAGCCCGGCCAAGGCTGTCAGGCAGCTGTCCCCGGAGCAGATCGAGGGTTTAAAAATGAGCGCGAAGCACTATGTAGACAATGCCCGGCGTTACAAGACCGGGCTCAAGAAGGTGGGCTGAGGCCCGCTTTCTTTTTCATTGGCCCGCTACCTTTACCCCTTCCAGCCATGTCTGAATTACATAAATTTATCTTTGACGGCCTGCCGGTGCGCGGCATGCTCGTGCGCCTGACCGGCTCCTGGCAGGAAATCCTCAAACGCAGGCAGGCGGGTGGCGGCTATCCGGCTGAGGTCATGCAGCTGCTGGGGGAAATGACGGCTGCCGGCGCCCTGATGCAGAGCAACATCAAGTTCAACGGCGCGCTGATTCTGCAGATTTTCGGCGACGGCCCGGTCAAGCTGGCGGTGGCCGAGGTCCAGCCCGACCTGAGCCTGCGGGCCACCGCCACAGTGACCGGCACGGTCGACCCGGGCAGCACGCTGAGCCAGCTGGTCAATGTGAGCAATCAGGGGCGCTGCGCGATCACGCTGGACCCCAAGGACAAGCTGCCGGGCCAGCAGGCCTACCAGGGGGTGGTTCCGCTCCACGGCGACCAGCGCGAGAAGATTGAAAACCTCGCGGAGGTGCTGGAGCATTACATGCTGCAGAGCGAGCAGCTGGATACCAAGCTGATCCTCGCGGCCGACGGCAAGGTTGCCGCGGGCCTGCTGATCCAGCGCCTGCCGGTCAAAGGCCAGGGCAACCTTGAAGGCCAGATAGACCGCGACGCCAATGAAGACCAGATCGGCGTGAATGAAGACTACAAGCGCATCGCCATGCTGGCCGGCACGCTCAAGCGCGAAGAGTTGCTGGGCCTGGACGCCGACACCATCCTGCGGCGCCTGTTCTGGGAAGAGCAGGTCACGCGCTTTGAGCCGGTGACGCCGAGTTTTGCCTGCAGCTGCTCGCGCGATCGCGTGGGCGGCATGCTGCGCAGCCTGGGCACGGGCGAAATTGAAAGCATTATTTCCGAGCGCGGCAAGGTGGCGGTCGGCTGCGAGTTCTGCGGCGCGCAGTACGAGTTCGACCCGGTGGACGCGGCGCAGCTGTTCACCAGCCAGACCAACCAGCAGCCGCCGACCTCGACGGTCCAATAAGGATCAGGAAGCGGCTGAAACGGCGCGCTGCACCAGCAGGTCGCTGAGCAGGCGGTGCTCACAGACGGGGTCGCTGCATTTGTCGCAGACCCATACCCAGGCTTTGTTGCCTTCTTTACGTGCAGGCGCCGGCTTTTGCTGCGGCAAGCCCGGCAGCAGGCGTTCAACGGCGCCCAGCGCCTGGGCAAGACGCTGCGGGGCGCTTCCATACAGGACACAGTAAGCCATGCCGCCGGCGGCCAGGGCCGCGCGTATGGACTGGTCTGCCGCCTGCTGGGAGGCCTGCGCGGCGGACTCCAGCCCGCACAGCAGTGTCAGGCCCGCAGTGTCGCTTGGCGAGGCAGATGGGTCCGTCACGGCCACAAGCGCATCCCGGCCCGCGTCCTTGAGGGCGCGGCCCAGTGCCGATGCCAACTGGTGTTTTCCGGTGGAGGGAGCGCCGGTAACGGCGATTTTCAGCACGATTGGTTAATCAATCAGCCAGCCAGGCCCGCGGGCTTGCAAGGCCTACTTCGTGACTTGCACGAAGATTTCATTGGGCTTGACCATGCCCAGCTCGCTGCGGGCTTTTTCCTCGACCATCTCCAGGCCTTCCTTGAGGTCCCTGACTTCCGCCGTGAGCTGGTCATTGGCGGCCTGGGCCTGGACGTTTTTGGCGAGCTGCTCGGTCAGTCGGTGCTGCATCTCGCGCACGCTGGGAATGCTGCCCCGGCCTATCCAGAGTTGCGCATGGAAGATCACCAGCAGCGCAATCAGGACGGCGGGGACGAGTCTTTTTCCCACGTTACGCCAGAGGATGATGTTTCGTCGCGGGCTCTCCACACCAGCAGGGGCCGCGGAACCGGCTTTGCCGGGCCGCAGGCGCAGCGGCCCCCTCGGGGGGCAGCGAAGTACGCGAAGCGACGAGCGTGGGGGCCATTACTTCAGGTTGTAGAACGCCGCGCGGCCTGGGTAGGACGCGATATCACCCAGGTCTTCTTCGATGCGCAGCAGCTGGTTGTACTTGGCCATACGGTCCGAGCGCGAGAGCGATCCGGTCTTGATCTGGCCGGCGTTGGTGCCCACGGCGATGTCGGCGATGGTGGAGTCTTCGGTTTCGCCGGAGCGGTGCGAGATCACGGCGGTATAGCCGGCGCGCTTGGCCATCTCGATGGCGGCGAAGGTCTCCGTCAGGGTGCCGATCTGGTTGATCTTGATCAGGATGGAGTTGGCGATCTGCTTGTCGATGCCTTCCTTGAGGATCCTGGTGTTGGTGACGAACAGGTCGTCGCCGACCAGTTGCACTTTTTTGCCGAGCCGCTCGGTCAGAATTTTCCAGCCGTCCCAGTCGCCTTCGGCCATGCCGTCTTCAATGCTGATGATGGGGTATTTGTCGACCCAGGTGGCCAGGATGTTGGTCCACTCGGTGGCGTCCAGGCTCAGGCCTTCGGCGCCCAGGACGTATTTGCCGTCCTTGTAGAACTCGGATGCCGCGCAATCAAGGCCCAGGGCGATCTGCTCGCCGGCGACATAACCGGCCGCATCGATGGCTTCCAGGATCATCTGGATGGCGGCTTCGTGGTTGGTCACGTTGGGGGCAAAGCCGCCCTCGTCGCCGACGGCCACGCTCATGCCCTTGTCGTGCAGGATTTTCTTGAGCGCATGGAAGACTTCGGCACCGTAACGCACGGCTTCGCGAAAGCTCGGTGCGCCCACGGGGATGATCATCAGTTCCTGCAGGTCCAGGTTGTTGTTGGCGTGCGCGCCGCCGTTGACCACGTTCATCATGGGCACGGGCATTTGCATGGCACCGCTGCCGCCGAAGTAGCGGTACAGGGGCAGGCCAGCTTCCTCGGCCGCGGCGCGGGCCACGGCCATGCTGACGGCCAGCGTTGCGTTGGCGCCCAGGCGCGATTTGTTGTCGGTGCCGTCCAGGTCGATCAGGGTGCGGTCCAGGAAGGCCTGCTCGCTGGCGTCCAGGCCCAGCACGGCCTCGGAGATTTCGGTGTTGATGTGCTCGACGGCCTTGAGCACGCCCTTGCCGAGGTAGCGCGACTTGTCGCCGTCGCGCAGTTCAATCGCTTCGCGCGAACCGGTGGAAGCGCCCGAAGGGACCGCCGCGCGACCCATGACGCCGGACTCCAGCAGCACGTCGCATTCGACGGTAGGGTTGCCACGGCTGTCGAGAATTTCGCGGCCGACGATATCAACAATTGCGCTCATTTAGGCTCTTTCAAAAATCAGAAAATAAAAGATAGAAAAACCAAATAGAAAACCAGAAATAGAAAAACTAAAAAGCTCAGACGCCTTCGACCAGCACCATGCGCATCACGGCGATACCCTGGCGCGACTGGCGAGCCGCTTCGTATTCGGTGGACTCGTTGAAAGCGCGTGCCTGCTCCATGCTGGGGAACTTGAGTATCACGATGCGGCTGGGAGCCCAGTCGCCTTCCAGCACCTCGATCTTGCCGCCGCGCACGCACACCTCGGCGCCGTGCGCCTGCATGGCGATGCTAGACAGTTTTTTGTACTGTTCGTATTGTTCGGGGTTCGTAACTGTGACGTTGGCGATGATGTAGGCGCTGGGCATGTGTCGGGTTCCGATGTTGTTTCAAGGTTTCCACATGCCTTGCCGGCGCGGGACTGTGTTTTGCCGAAGACCCCGGAGCTCCCCCGGGTGCCAGATTAGTGGTCAGGCGGAAAAATTGTTCTCGAGATAGCCGTTCTTCTTGGTCACGCGGTCCAGCGCCAGCAGTGTTTCGAGCAGCGCCTTCATGTGCTTGAGTGGCACGGCATTCGGGCCGTCGCTCATGGCCTTGGCCGGGTCGGGATGCGTTTCCATGAAGAGGCCCGCCACGCCGACCGCCACGGCGGCGCGCGCCAGCACCGGCACCATCTCGCGCTGGCCGCCGCTGCTGGTGCCGTTGCCGCCGGGCAGCTGCACCGAGTGGGTGGCGTCGAACACCACGGGGGCTTTGGTCTCGCGCATGATGGCCAGGCTGCGCATGTCGGACACGAGGTTGTTGTAGCCGAAGCTCGCGCCGCGTTCGCAGGCCATGAAGCTGTCTTCATCGAGGCCTTTTTCGCGCGCGGCGGCGCGGGCCTTGTCGATGACGTTCTTCATGTCGCCGGGGGCCAGGAACTGGCCCTTCTTGATGTTGACCGGTTTGCCCGATTGCGCCACCGCATGGATGAAGTCGGTCTGGCGGCACAGGAAGGCCGGGGTCTGCAGCACGTCAACGACGGAAGCGACCGCGGCGATGTCGGCTTCGGAATGCACGTCGGTCAGGATGGGCAGGCCCAGCTCACGCTTGACCTTGGCCAGGATTTCCAGGCCCTTGGCCATGCCGGGACCGCGAAAGCTGGTGCCGCTGGAACGGTTGGCCTTGTCGTAGCTCGATTTGAAAATGAAGGGAATGCCCAGCGAGGCGGTGATTTCCTTGAGGGTGCCGGCGGTGTCCATCTGCAACTGCTCGGACTCGACGACGCAGGGGCCGGCGATCAGGAAAAAGGGTTGGTCCAGGCCAATGTCGAATCCACAGAGCTTCATGGTCAGGCAACCGCCTTCAGGGGCTTGGCAGCGGGCTTGCCGTCCTGGCCCGCCGTGGCGCGGAGCTGGAGCACAGCGGCGATGTAGGCGTTGAACAGCGGGTGGCCGTCCCAGGGCGTGGACTTGAACTCGGGGTGGAACTGCACGCCGACAAACCAGGGGTGGACGTCCTGGGGCAGCTCGACGATCTCGGTGAGTTGCTCGCGCTGCGTCAGCGCGGAGATGACCAGGCCCGAAGCGCGCAGGGCGTCGAGGTAGTTGACGTTGGCTTCATAGCGATGGCGGTGGCGTTCGGTCACCACGTCGCCGTAGATCTTGTGCGCCAGCGTGCCGGCGGCGACGTCGGAGCTTTGCGCGCCCAGGCGCATGGTGCCGCCCAGGTCGGACTTGGCGTTGCGCGTCTTGATGGTGCCGTCGGCGTCTTTCCATTCGGTGATCAGCGCGATGACAGGGTGCGGGGTGGCGGCGTCGAACTCGGTGCTGTTGGCGTCCTTCAGGCCCGCGACGTGGCGCGCGAACTCGATGGTGGCGACCTGCATGCCCAGGCAGATGCCGAGGTAGGGCATCTTGTTCTCGCGCGCGAAGCGGGCCGCGCAGATCTTGCCTTCGACACCACGCACGCCGAAGCCGCCGGGCACCAGGATGCCGTCAAAACGCGCCAGGCGCGAGACGTTGTCGGGCGAGATGGTTTCGGAGTCGACGTACTCGATGACCTCCTTGGCATGGTGTTTCATGCCGGCGTGGCGCAAGGCTTCGTTGAGGGATTTGTTGCTGTCGGAGAGGTCGACGTACTTGCCGACCTTGGCGATGTGGTCTTGGGGCTGCGGATGCTCGGTGTCGTTGAC
>NZ_JBFUBY010000026.1:0-25789 GCF_056405515.1 Polaromonas sp. P1_G2 | reverse complement strand
CCGCAAGGATCTGGCTGTCCCCGCTCCCGAACCCGCTCCCGCTTGCCCCGTCCTGGCTGGGCCGAGGAGCGCAGACGTAGGCGGATCAGGGATCGCGCTTGTTTGAGCCGAAGGCGAGTTTGCGCGAGACCCCGCCGGAGTCGAGCACCGCAGGTTGCCCGTAGCGAAGCGTAGGGACCCAGACTGCGGGTCGCCTTTTCTTTTGCTTACTTTGCTTTTGGCGAAGCAAAAGAAAAGTGAGTTGCCGCCGGGCAACCCCCGGCCCCGAAACGCAACCCATCATCAGCGTCGGAAGCGCCGCTTACTTAAGCAAACCTTCATGCTTCATGGCGGCTTGCACAGCGGGTCGGGCAGCGACGCGGTCACGGAAGGAAGCAATATTAGAAAACCCCGAAATATCCACCCCAACCCGAGGCGCCCACCCACTAACAGCAAACAGGTAAGGATCAGCAACACTAAAGGTATCGCCCATCAGGTACTGCTTGCCGCCAAGCTGCCCTTCCACCCACTTGAGCCGCGACAGCACCTTGTCGACAACGATGGTCTTGTAGTCGGCCGGCGTCGCGGCATTGAACAGCGGGGTGAAGCCGCGGTGCAGTTCCATGCCGATGAAGGTCAGCCAGGACTGCAGCTTGTAGCGCTCCAGCGTGCCGTTGGCCGGCGCGAGTTTTTTCTCGGGCACCTGGTCGGCGATGTACTGCACGATGGCCGGGCCTTCGGCGATGCGCGTGCCGTCGTCGAGTTCGAGCAGGGGCACGTAACCGAGCGGGTTGATGGTGTAGTAGTCGGTGCCGTCTTCCAGCTGGTGGGTCTTGGTGGGCGCCAGCACGTGTTCGAATTTCAGGCCGGACTCATGCAGCGTGATGTGCGGGGCGAGGGAGYAGGCGCCGGGGGAGTAATAAAGCTTCATGGTGTCTCATCCTTTGTGGTGGGTGGCGGACTGTGGCGGGAATGTCGCACAGCCCCCGATGCTAGCCGTATCGGCGGTTTTTTGCTGCGGGAGCGCGCCGCGCGCAGGCCACAATAGCYGCATGGCAAAAGTTTTCAAATGGGTGGTGTTCCTGGCGCTGGGCTTGATGGTGTTGCTGGCGGTGGTGGCGTTCACGCTGCACCGCTGGGTGAGCACCGACGGCTTCAGGCAGCGGATGGAGCGCGAGGCCACCGCCGCGCTGGGCGTGCCGGTGGCGCTGGACCGCGTCGCCGTGGACGTCTGGCCGCTGCCGGCGGTGGCGCTCAGCGGCATTTCGGTGCAGAGCAAGCCGGCCATCACCATCGAACGCGTGGAGGTGCGGCCGCAGTGGCAACCGCTGCTGCAAGGGCGGCTGGTGGTGTCGACCTTGCTGGTGCGCCGGGCGGTGCTGCCGCAGCAGGGCATTGACGGGGTGCTGCTGCTGTTGCAAAAGAAGAAACCCGCGGCGGCCGCCGCGCCCGCGCAGACCCCGGCCGGGCAGCCGCAGACCGCGCAGCTTGACTGGCTGCCGCGCCGCACGGTATTGGACGAGGTGACCTGGATCAGCGCCGCGGGCGCGCCCACCACGGTGCAGGCCGACGCCCGCTTTGGCGACGACGGCCTGCCCGACAGCGTGGCGCTCAAGCTGCTCAAGGGCAACCTGCAGGGCCTGGAAGCCAGCCTCAAGCGGGAGGAGGCAAAGCCCGCAGCGCCGGGCGCCGCCGCCGGCGACGAATGGGGCCTGCGCATCGACGTGGGCGGGGGCAAGGTGGAAGGCAAGCTGGGCTTGAAGAAGGTTCCATCGGGTTCCGCCGCGCGCCCCGGTGAAGAGCTGATGCTGCACGGCAAGTTGCAGACCCGCGATGTCGAGGTGGCGGCGTTGACCGCGCCCAGCAAGTCGCTGACCGGCAAGCTCGAGGCCGACACCACGCTCAGTTCACGTGCCGCGACCACCGGCGCGCTGGTCGATGCGCTGCAGACCCAGACCACCTTCACCGTGCGCAACGCCGTGCTCAATGGCTTGGACCTGGCCAAGGCGGTCAGGACCATAGGCCTGAGCCGCGGCGGCCAGACGCAGCTGGACACCCTGGCCGGCCAGGTGAGCACGCAGGGCAAGTCGGCGCAGCTGACCAACCTGGTGGCGAGTTCGGGTGCGCTGAGCGCGACCGGCAATGTCGCCATCTCGCCGGCCAAGGCGCTGAGCGGCCGTGTCAGCGTGAACGTGGCGGGCGACAGCAAGCTGGGCAATGCCATAGGCGGCGCGGTAGGCGTGCCCCTGACGGTGGGCGGCACGCTGGACAACCCCGAGGTCACGCTGTCGCGCTCGGCCCTGCTGGGCGCGGCCATAGGCACGGCCCTGCTGCCAGGCGTGGGTACCGGCGCCGGCGCAAACCTGGGCGACCGCGTGGGCGAGGGCTTCCGCAGCCTGTTCGGCAAGTGACCCGCGCACGGCCTCGCGCAGTGGGGCTACTGCGCTAGCAAAAAAATAGCGATCCGGGGAACCGCGTCCTTGTCCTACAGCGGCAAGCGGGCGCTGCTGATGGGGCGCCCGGCCATGCACTTTTAGCATGGGGACTCACCGCGACGCTTTCGTCACGGCGCACAACCCGGGTCCCCGGGCCGCATGCCGTTTGCGCATGGGCCGGGCCCTGACACCTTCCACAGGAGGCCGAAATGCTCAAGTACGCGATTATTTTTGCGCTGATTTCACTGATTGCCGGTGCCCTGGGCTTCGGCGGCGTGGCGGCGGGCGCCGCCGGCATTGCCAAGATCCTGTTTGGGCTGTTCCTGATCCTGGCTGTCATCTTCCTGCTCCTGGCGGCGCTGGGCGTGGGCGCGGCAAACAAGGTGCTGAAGTAGATGACGCTGCAAAAGGCGGATCGTGCCCTCGTGCCGTCATCGATGGTGTCGCGGTTCAGGCAACGGCTGTTCCAGCCGTGGTCGGGGCCGCGCGCACCGGCGGTGGCGCAGCCGCCTGAAGCGGTCGCCAAACGCAAGATCACGTTTCAGGCCAGCATCGCCGAATTCCTGCTGGTGAACCGCCTGCGCGCACGCCGCCGCGCCGCGCCTTCCGCCGACGTGCTGGAGCGCGCCGCGCGCATTGTTTTTGTGACCTGCCAGAACTGGTTCACCAAGCCGGGACGCGGCAGCCCCGACCACCGCACCCGCCTTTGACGGCTCCCACACCCCACCCCATGCACACTGCCCGGATTGAATCCCTGCTGGAATACGAAGTCGGCAGCCCCGCGCACTTCCTGTTCAACATCGAGACGGCTTTTCATGAAGGCCATCACGTGGTGGAGGAGCGCCTGACCATCACGCCCAGCATGAAGGTGCGCAACTTCTGCGACGAGCGCAGCGGCAACCGCTTCATACGCCTGGATGCGCCCAAGGGCCGGCTCTCCGTCAATTACTGCGCGAAGGTGGAACTGCACCCGGCGCCCGTCCCGCTGCACCTGGACGAAACGCCGGTGACCGGCGTGCCGGACGATGTGCTGCGCTACCTGATGCCCAGCCGCTATTGCGAGTCCGATGTCATGAGCCGTGCGGCGCAGCAGCTGTTCGGCCAGCTGCCGCCCGGCATAGGCCGGGTGCGCGCGATCGAGGGCTGGATCCACGAATCGATCGGCTACCTGCCGGGCTTCAGCAATTCCACGACCACGGCGCAGGAGGTGTTCGTGCAGCGCGCGGGCGTGTGCCGCGACTTCGCGCACCTGGGCATCACGATGTGCCGCGCCCTCAACATCCCGGCGCGGCTGGTGGTGGGCTATGTGCATTTCGAGGAGCCGCCGCAGGATTTCCACGCGGTCTTCGAGGCCTGGCTGGAGGGGCGCTGGGTGATCTTCGACCCGACGCGCATGGCGCCCATAGACCGCCTGGTGCGCGTCGGCACCGGGCGCGACGCCAAGGACGTGGCCTTTGCCACCATCTTCGGCGACGTGCAGATGATCCGCAAGGAACTGACGGTGGACGAAGGCGACGAGCCACCCCACCCGCCCGGCGCCACGCAGCCGCACCCTGTGCTGACCGTGGTGAGCGCCTAGTCTTTACGGCTGGGCCTGGGCCGCGGGAACCGGTGCACCCTGCCGCTTGAGCACCAGCAAGCCGAACAGCGTGGCCGTGACGTACATGCTGAAGGAGTAGATGGCCGCGGGCAGGGCCAGCTGGAAGCTGTTCAGCACGGCCAGCGCGATGAAGATCGCCAGCGTCGCGTTGTGGATGCCGATTTCATAGCTGATGGCGGTGGAGATCGGCTTGTCCAGCCCGGTCGCCCGGGCCACGTAATAACCGGCCAGCAGGCTCACGAGGTTGAAAGCCAGCACGGCCGGGCCTATGGCCGCGAAGCCGCCGCTGAGCGACTGCCATTCCTTGACGACCGCGCCCACAGCCACCACCACCAGCACGATGATGCTGAAGATTTTGGTCGGGTTCTCGCTGCGCGCGGCCCAGCCCGGCTTCACGGTGCGCAGCCACATGCCGACGGCCACCGGCACCAGCACGATGACGATGACCTCCACCACCTTGCCGAACTGCAGCGGCACGACCTGGCCGGTTTTGGCGAAAGTGTTGATGGCCCAGTTGGCAATCAGCGGCATGGTGAGGATGGACAGCAGGGTGTTGATGGCGGTCAGCGAGATGTTCATGGCGACGTTGCCGCCGAACAGGTGGCTGAACAGGTTGGCCGAAATGCCGCCCGGCGAGGCCGCCAGCAGCATCAGGCCCACCGCAAACAGCGGCGGCACATTCAGCAGCACGATGATGGCGTAGCAGGCCACAGGCAGCACGATGACCTGCAGCACCAGCGCCACGATCACGGCCTTGGGGTATTTGAGCAGGCGCGTGAAGTCCTCAACCTTGAGCGTCAGGCCCAGGCCCAGCATGACCAGCGCGAGCGCCACGATGAGCAACTGCGCGACGACGGGTGAGCCGCTCATGACTTGTAGCTCTCATCGAGTTTGTCGAGCTTGCGGATCAGCGATGGCCAGACAAAGGCCCCGCCCATGCCGCCGGTCTGCACACGCATGGCCTCGGCCACGCCCTTGACGATCAGCGGGTTGACCTCGGTCAGCGGGCCGCCGGCCTGGGCGTCGAGCTGGATGCGGCAGGTGTTCTCGAAGGTGTACATGCTGAGGAAAGCGTCGGCAATCGTCTTGCCCACGACCAGCAGGCCGTGGTTGCGCAGCATCAGGAAGTTGGCGTTGCCCAGGTCGGCCTGCAGGCGCGGCTTTTCGTCGTCGCGGAAGGCCACGCCCTCGTAAGCGTGATAGGCCAGCGAGGCCAGCACAAAGGTGGACTGCTGGCTGATGGGCAGCACGCCGCATTGCTGGGCGCTGACGGCAACGCCGGCGCGCGTGTGGGTGTGCAGCACGCAGCCGGCATCGGCGCGTGCCTCGTGCACCGCGCTGTGGATCACGAAGCCGGCCGGGTTTACCGGGAACGGCGAGTCGATGACCTTGTTGCACAGGCCGTCGACCTTGACCAGGCTGGACGCGGTGATCTCGTCGAACATCAGGCCGTAGGGGTTGATCAGGAAGTGGTGCTTGCCGGCGCCCGAAACCGATTCGGGCAGCTTGGCGCTGATGTGGGTGAAGACCAGGTCGCTCCAGCCGTAGAGCGCGGCCAGGCGGTAGCAGGCGGCGAGGTCGCAGCGCAGCTGCCATTCTTCAGCGCTGACGACTTCTTTCAGGGAAGGGATGTGCATGCTTGTCTCCGGGGGTAGTGGTTTTAATGAGCTCAGGTGCACGATACGTCCGTGCTTGACGTGGAACTGTCAAAAATTTGACAATTGGCCGCATGCCTATCGTTCCCGCGACACCTCCCCCGCTTTTGCCCATGGCGCGCATGTCGGCCAACCCCTGGTTTGGCGCGCTGCCGCTGGCGGACCGGGAGGCGCTGCTGGGCTCGGCCGAGGTGCTGCGCCTGCGGCCCGGCGAGATGCTGTTCCGCCAGGGCGACGCGCCGGGCGGCTTTTACGGGCTGTTGGGCGGGATGCTCAAGATCTCTTCCCTGCGGGAAGACGGGCGCGAGGCCATCCTGGTGGTGCTGGAGGCCGGCAACTGGATAGGCGAAATTTCGCTGATGGACGGCGAGCCGCGCACCCACGATGCCACGGCGCTTTCGGCGGCCGAGGTGCTGGTGGTGCCGCAGGCAGCTTTTGCCGCGCTGATGGAGGGCGCCCCTTTTGCCCGGGCGATTGCGGGACTGCTGGCGGCGCGCGTGCGCTCGCTTTACGGCATGGTGGAAGACGCGGCGCTGCGTTCGACCCGCGCGCGCGTGGCGCGCCGACTGCTGCTGCTGGCGCGCGGCGATGCCACGCTGGCGCTGAAGGCGCGGCCGGTGGTGCCGGTGTCGCAGGAGGCGCTGGCCATGATGCTGGGCGTCAGCCGGCAGACGCTGTCGGTGGAGCTCAAGGCCATGGTGGCCCAGGGTGCGATCGCGCTGCGCTACCGGCGCATAGAGATTGTTTCGGCGGCGCGGCTGGAGGCGCTGGGCAATGTGTCGCGCTAACCCGCGGCGGGCCGCGTGTCGTGTTCAAGCCGGCCCAGCCAGGCCATGGCCGCACCCGCATCGGCGCCGCACATCTCGGCCGAGGGCATGAGCTGGCCGCAGACGGCGGGCCGCTCGGGCCGGCCGAAGATCAGGCACTGGTTGGCATCACCCAATTGCACACAGCGCACGCCGGCCGGCTTGCCTTGCGGCATGCCGGGGATGGCGGAGCTGATGGACGGCGCGATGCAGCAGGCGCCGCAGCCGGGGCGGCAGTTCATGGGGGAATCGCTCGTGTGAAGTCTTGGGAAGCCGGGTTTAGTCAGGCTTGATTTTCGYGCGTTCGGCGACCAGTTTCCAGCGCGCCTGCTCGGTCTTGATGAAGGCGCCGTATTGCGCCGGCGTGTCGCCCACGGGCTGGGCCGTGTCGCCGCGCAGGCGCTCGGTGGCCTGCGGGTTGCGCATGGCCTTGTTGCAGGCTTCGGCGATGCGGTCGATGTTGGCCTGCGGCATGTTGGACGGGGCGTTGAGGCCGTACCACTGGGTCATTTCAAAACCGGGATAGCCGCTTTCGGCGACCGTCGGCACGTCGGGCAGCTGGGGCAGGCGTTCCTTGGTGCCGGTGGCGATGCAGCGCAGCTTGCCCGACTTGATGTGCGCCAGGATGGCAGGCGCGCCCACGCTGGCGGCTTCAAGCCGGCCGGCCAGCAGATCGGTGAGCTGCGGGCCGGTGCCGCGGTAGGGCACGTGCAGCACAAAAACGCCGGTGGCCATCTTCAGGTATTCAAACGCCAGGTGGCCTGCGCTGCCGTTGCCGGCCGAGCCGTAGTTGAGCTGGCCGGGCTTGGCTTTGGCGAGCGCGATGAACTCTTTGAGGTTGTTGGCCGGCACGCTCGCATTGATCACATAAAGGCTGGGCACCTTGGCCAGCAGCGAGATGGGCTTGAAGTCCTTGTTGGTGTCGAAGGGCAGCTTGTCGAAGATGAAGGGGTTGACCGCCATGGTGCCGATGTGGCCCAGGATGAGGGTGTGGCCGTCGGTGGAGGCCGCGCATTCCTGCATTGCGATGTTGCCGCTGGCGCCTGGCTTGTTTTCGACAAACACGGTCTGGCCCAGGCTCTTGGTCAATTCGTTGGCGGCCGAGCGCGCGACGATTTCCGAACTACCGCCGGGCGCGAAAGGCACCAGCAGGCGTATCGGTTTGCTGGGCCAGCCGGCCTGCGCATGCAGCAGCCCCGGAAAGGCCGAGACCGCGGCCAGTGCGCCGCCGGCCTTGAGGCCGAATTGCAATGCGCCGCGGCGCGTGTTCGTCTGTTTCATCTGGTGTCTCCGGATCGTTGTCGTTGGCCCAATATAGGACCGTACTGGAGGCGCGGCGCTACGTGATTCCGCTAATGAGGCTAACCCCCATGCGCTACATGAAGGATGCGTCGAAGCGTTCGCGCGCGGCCTTCAGGCTCTGGTGGTTGCGTTCGGCCCAGTTGTCGAGCGGGATCAGGGTTTCGCTGAGGGACTGGCCCAGCGCGCTGAGTTGGTATTCCACATGGGGCGGCACGGTCTGGCGGTCAAAGCGCAGCACCAGGCCGTTGCGCACCAGTTCCTTGAGCGTCTGCGTCAGCATCTTTTGCGAGATGCCTTCTATCTTGCGCATCAGCTCGTTGTTGCGCACCGGGCCCTTTGCCAGCGCCGGGATCACCAGCAGCGCCCATTTGCTGGCGACCAGCTCCAGCGCCTGGCGCGAGGGGCAGGCCTGGCTAAACACAGTTGAGGCATCGGCGGGGAGCTCGTGGGGAATTGTCATGGTTACCAGAAGGTGCGTACTTGTCTATGGGTAATCGTAAACCTAAGCTGGCGGCTCCTTGATTTTTCCCCTCTTTAACCCTTTTAACCCTCCTAACCCTGTTACCGAAAGAACGACCTCCATGGCCTGGTTTTACTTACTCGCCGCAAGCATTGTCGAAATCGCAATGGCCTTGCTCCTTAAATCCTCACAGGGCTGGACCCGGCTCCTGCCCAGCGTGCTGGGCGTCGCGGCGGCGGGCGCCAGCATTTTCTTTTTGACGCATGCCGTCAAGACCTTGCCGGTGGGCACGGCCTACGCGATCTGGACCGGCATAGGCTCGGTCGGCGTGACCGTGATCGGCATCCTCTGGATGGGCGAGAGCGCCTCGGCGCTGCGCCTGCTGTGCGTGGCGCTGGTGGTGGCCGGCATGGTGGGCCTGCGCCTGCTGGACGGCACGGCCTGATACCCCCTTGCACGGAGAAAGCCATGACCCATCTGCTCTTTATAGAAGCCTCGCCGATGCGGGCCGCATCAACGTCCAGCACCGTGGCCGCTGCCTGGCTGGAGGCGTATCGCGAGGCGCACCCCAAGGACGTTGTGGACACGATCAATGTCTGGGACATTGATTTGCCGCCTTTTGACGCCGACATGATCGCCGCCAAGTTTGCTGTGCTGCGTGCGCAGAATGCGACCGCCCCGCAGCAGGCGTTGTGGGCGCGCGCGGTGGCCTTGTCGCAGCGTTTCAATGCGGCCGACCGCTACCTCTTCAGCCTGCCAATGTGGAATTTCGGCATCCCTTACCGGCTCAAGCATTTCATCGACGTGGTGACTTTGCCGGGGCAGAACTGGAGTTGGTCGCGGGAGACCGGCTACCAGGCACTGCTGCCGGGCAAGGGGGCGACGCTGGTGTATTCGAGCGCCGGCGCTTACCCGCTGCCGCCCGAGGAGGACGAGTCGGATTTTCAGAAACCGTATATGCGGCGCTGGCTGCGTTTTCTGGACATCGCGGTCGACGCGGAAATCAGCGCCGCGCCGACGTTGGTGGCGCCGGAGGAGCTGGCGGCGACCAAGGCTGGAGCGATGGAACGCGCGCGTGCCCTGGCCTCGATTCTTTATTAATTAATCAGGCCGCCAGCCGGGCACTGGCGAACAGCACCTGGTCGATCACGGCCTGCACGTTCTTCACGTGCGCTTCGTTGCCCATTTTTCCGTCGACATCAAAAGCATCGGCGGCGCGGCCCAGGGCAAAAGCCTTGGGCGCCACCCAGCACTGCGCGTTGAGCAGCAGCGGCACCAGGTGGCTTTGCGAGCGCAGGCCACCGAGCGCGCCGGGCGAGGCGCTGAGCACACCCACGACCTTGCCGGTAAAAGACTTGAAGCCTTCGTGCCAGGCCGGGTCGCTCTTGACCGGGCTGGAAACCCAGTCGATGGTGTTTTTCAGCAGGGCGGTGTAGCTGCCGTTGTACTCGGGTGAGCAGATGATCCAGGCCGGGTGCTCGAACATGAGCTGCTTGAGTTTCATGACGTCGGGCGGCGTGCCCTTGGCCTCAAGGTCGGCGTTGTACATCGGGATGTCGAAGTCCGCCAGTTCTATATGGGTGACGTCGGCGCCGCTGGCGCGCGCCAGGGCGGCCGCGACATGGGCCAGTTTGCGGTTGTAGGAGTTCTGGCGGATGCTGCCGGCGAAGATGAGGAGTTTTTGGGGGGCGGTCATTGTCCGATTTCACCACAGGCCGCAGGGTGAAAAGCTGCGTACTGGGTGCCTTGCAAGCACGAACCCGCTAAAATGTACAAAACATTGAAATTTGTACAAAATGCACACCATACCTCTCAGTGAGTTTCGCGCTCACGCCTCAGCCATGATTGACCTGGTCGAACAGGGCGAAACCGTCCGCATACTCAGGCACGGCAAACCGGTGGCTGAACTGGTGCCCCTGAAGGCTGCAGAAGACACGGCCAAAGTCCCGAGCTGGAAGCGGCCTATCGAACCGCTGCGTTACCTGAAGCCGCCAGCCAAATCGGGTGCGCAAATGATCATCGAAGAGCGCGAAGGTGGCTGGTGATGAATGTGTTGTTTGATGCTTCGGCGCTCTTCAAGCGCTACAGCGGTGAGGCCGGTGTTGACCGCGTTCTGGCGTTACAGGCATTGGCTAGCGGCATCACCGCTGCCGTGCATTGCAAGACGGAGGTGGCCTCCGCATTGACACGCCAATGGCGCGAAGGCTCTTTTACGGAAGATGAATACAGCCGTGTGCTGGCAGTCATTCACGCGGATTTTGATGAGTTGACGGTGATGCCATTGACGGGGCAGGCTGAACGTTATGCGATTGCTGCGATGCGCCTGGCCGCGCTGCGCGGCATGGACGCGTTGCACATCGGCACGGCACAGGCAGCCCGCGTGGATTTGTTTGTGACGGCCGACAAGCGCCAGGCGGCAGCTGCCCAGGCCGTGGGTTTGAAAACCGAACTGATAGAAGCCTGACCTATGTTTTACCCCCAAGAATTTGACGTGATCGTGGTTGGCGGCGGCCATGCCGGCACCGAGGCCGCCCTGGCTTCGGCCCGCATGGGCTGCAAGACTTTGCTGCTGTCGCACAACATCGAGACGCTGGGCCAGATGAGCTGCAACCCATCCATCGGCGGCATCGGCAAGGGCCACTTGGTCAAGGAAGTGGACGCCCTGGGCGGCGCGATGGCGCTGGCCACGGACGAAGGCGGCATCCAGTTCCGCATCCTGAACAGCTCCAAGGGCCCGGCCGTACGTGCGTCCCGGGCGCAGGCCGACCGGATTCTTTATAAGGCGGCGATCCGCCGCAAGCTCGAGAACCAGCCCAACCTGTGGCTGTTCCAGCAGGCGGTCGACGACTTGATGGTGGAGGGTGACCGGGTGGTCGGCGCCGTCACGCAGGTCGGCATCAAGTTCCGTTCGCGCACCGTGGTGCTCACGGCCGGGACTTTCCTGGACGGCAAGATCCACGTCGGGCTCAACAACTACTCGGCCGGCCGGGCGGGCGACCCGCCGGCGGTTTCGCTGTCGAGCCGGCTCAAGGAACTCAAGCTGCCGCAAGGCCGGCTCAAGACCGGCACGCCGCCGCGCATCGACGGCCGCACGATTGACTTCAGCAAGTGCACCGAGCAACCCGGCGACGGCATGCCCGGCGGGATAGCGGGGCCGGTGCCAGTCTTCAGTTTTATGGGCGGCGGCATTGCCCACCCGCGGCAAATGCCCTGCTGGATCACCCACACCAACGAGCGCACCCACGACATCATCCGCTCGGGTTTTGACCGCAGCCCCATGTTCACCGGCAAGATCGACGGCGTCGGCCCGCGCTATTGCCCCAGCGTCGAAGACAAGATCAACCGCTTCGCCGACAAGGACAGCCACCAGATTTTCCTGGAGCCCGAAGGCCTGACGACCCACGAGATCTACCCCAACGGCATCTCCACCAGCCTGCCTTTTGACATCCAGTACGAGCTGGTGCGCTCCATGGCCGGCATGGAAAACGCCCACATCCTGCGGCCCGGCTACGCCATCGAGTACGACTACTTCGACCCGCGGGCGCTGAAGTCCAGCTTTGAAACCCGGGCGATCGGCGGCCTGTTCTTCGCTGGCCAGATCAACGGCACGACCGGTTATGAAGAGGCGGCGGCCCAGGGCTTGTTCGCCGGCGTCAATGCCGCGCTGCAATGCCAGGGCAAGGATGCCTGGCTTCCCAGGCGTGACGAAGCCTACCTGGGCGTGCTGGTCGACGACCTGATCACCAAGGGCGTGACCGAGCCCTATCGCATGTTTACCAGCCGGGCCGAGTTCCGCCTGATGCTGCGCGAGGACAACGCCGACATGCGCTTGACCGAAAAAGGCCGGGAGCTGGGCCTGGTCGACGACGCCCGCTGGGACGCCTTTAACCGCAAACGCGACACTGTTTCACGTGAAACAGCCCGGCTTCGGGCGATCTGGGTCAACCCCAACAACCTGCCGGTGGCCGAAGCCGAGCGGGTTTTAGGCAAATCGATTGAGCGCGAGTACAACTTGCTGGACTTGCTGCGCCGCCCCGACGTGAACTACGCCGGACTGATGTCGCTGGAGGAGGGCAAATATGCCAATCCCGAACTGGCGGCTGAAGCCGCGGCCAGCGACGACATCGCCAAAAGCGTGATCGAACAGATCGAGATCACGGCCAAGTACGCCGGCTACATCGACCTACAAAAGACCGAGGTCGAGCGCGCCGCCCACTACGAAAACCTCAAGCTGCCGGCCGACCTCGACTACCTGCAGGTCTCAGCCCTGAGTTTTGAGGCGCGCCAGACCCTGGCCAAACACCGACCCGAAACCCTGGGACTGGCTTCGCGCATCTCTGGCATCACGCCGGCGACCGTCTCCCTGCTGCTGGTGCACCTGAAGAAGAACCTGTGGAAAAACACGGTTCCGCTCCAGGCGGCTGACGTTTCTTCCGAAAAAGCCCAAGCCTGATGCGGGCCGGTGAACAGGATTTGCGCGCTGGCCTGAAGGCGCTGCAACTGGACCTGGGCGACCTACAAGTCGGCCGGCTGCTGGATTACCAGGACCTGATCAGCAAATGGACCAAGGTCTACAACCTGACGGCCGTGCGCGACCCGGCGGAAATGATGACCCACCACCTGCTGGACAGCCTGGCCGCGGTGCTCCCGCTGCGCCGCCATCTGCAAAAAGCCGGGCTAGGGCAGGGCGCCCGCTTGCTGGACGTAGGTTCGGGTGCCGGCCTTCCGGGTGTGGTCATCGCCATCTGCTGCCCGGAAGTGGCGGTCACTTGCGTGGATACGGTGGCTAAAAAAGCCGCTTTTATCAAACAGGCGGCGCTGGCGCTCAAGCTGCCGAACCTCTCGGGTTTGCATGCCCGGGTCGAAACCATCGCCATGCCGTTTGAGGTGATTTGCTCCAGGGCCTTCGCYTCGCTGGTGGACTTCACCAACTGGTCCGTCGGTGCCCTAGCCCCGCAGGGTGCCTGGATGGCGATGAAGGGCAAACACCCGGCCGACGAAATTGCCGCCTTGCCGGCCGGGGTTGAAGTGTTTCACGTGGAACAGTTGCAGGTGCCGGGGCTGAATGCCGAGCGCTGCATTGTCTGGATGCGGGTAAAAACCGGCGCCTGAACCGGGTGGGTCGGGAGCTTGATCCCGCCCGGCCCGTTGTTCGGGCACAAAAAGAAACCTTCGCGGACGCCGAATCGGCCCTGATCGGCCTCCTTTGGCATTCCGGCGGCACACCCCTGTCGTAAACTCGAGCACTCGCGCTTCCTCCTCTCTACTTTCTGGAGAACCTCCATGTTGGGCTCATTCGTCGGCATCGCCGACTACGGCGCTTTTGTCGTTGCGATCATTGTGTTTCTGCTGATTCCCGGACCGGGCAACCTGGCGCTGATCACCTCGACCAGCAAGGGCGGGATCGCGGGCGGCCTGGGTGCGACCTTCGGCGTGATCGCCGGCGACCAGGTTTTGCTATGGGCGGCGGTGGCTGGTGTGTCGGCCATCATGGCGGCTTACCCCACGGCTTTCCATATCGTCCAGTGGGCCGGTGCCATTTACCTGGCATGGCTGGGCATCAAGATGCTGGTCGCCAAACCCGGTGATGCACCGCTGCTGAATATCAAGCCGCGCCATTACTTTCGCCAGGCACTACTGATCACCTTGCTCAATCCCAAGGCCATCGTGTTTTACATGGCCTTCTTCCCGCTGTTTGTCGATCCGGCCCAGCACCAGGGCCTGAAGACCTTTGCCGTGATGGCGGCGACGATTGCCGGGCTGACTTTCCTGTACGGCCTGTGCTCGGTCATGATCACCTACCACCTGGCAGAACGCATACGCGCCAACCCCAAAATCACGGTCGTGCTGAACAAGCTGGCCGGCGTTTTCCTGATCGGCTTCGGCCTCAAGCTCGCGGTCTCCAAGTAAGCCGCCATCGCATTTCGCGTCCTCATTCGAACAAAAACTAAAAGCACACATGGCAAAAATATTCTGCGTAGCCAACCAAAAGGGTGGGGTAGGGAAGACGACAACGACGGTGAACCTGGCCGCGGGCCTGGCCAAAGTCGGCCAGCGGGTCTTGATGATTGACCTGGACCCACAGGGCAATGCCACCATGGGTTCCGGCGTGGACAAGCGCAAGCTGGAGATGACGGTCTACGACGTGCTGCTCGAATCCGCCTCGGTGGCCGAGGCGCGGGTGCACAGCGAAAAATGCGGCTACGACGTGCTGGGCGCGAACCGCGAACTGGCCGGCGCCGAGGTCGAGCTGGTCGACGTCGAGCGCCGCGAAAAGCGCCTCAAGCTCGCACTGGCCGAAGTCGACAGCCAGTACGACTTCGTGCTGATCGACTGCCCGCCGTCACTCAGCATGCTGACCCTCAACGGCCTGTGCTGCGCCCACGGCGTGATCGTGCCCATGCAATGCGAGTACTTCGCGCTCGAAGGCCTGACCGACCTGGTCAACACCATCAAGCAGGTGCACGCCAACCTCAACAAGGATCTGCAGATCATCGGCCTGCTGCGCGTGATGTTCGACCCGCGCATCACCTTGCAGCAGCAGGTCAGCGACCAGCTCAAGGAACACTTCGCCGACAAGGTCTTCAATACCGTGATCCCGCGCAACGTACGACTGGCTGAAGCGCCTAGCTACGGCCTGCCCGGCGTGGTGTTCGACCCGGCCTCCAGGGGCGCGCAGGCCTTTGTCACCTTCGCCGAAGAGATGGTCGACCGCATCAAGGCCATGTAAGACTGGTTGGCTGGAATCCTTTGCAAACAGGTGATTTTCAGCTATCAATTCAATAGCAAATTAGTGGCATCGATCGTCCCGAGCATGAACCCCCGCAACGTCCTCATACTCCCCGGCTGGAAAAACAGCGGCCCCGGCCATTGGCAAACCCTGTGGGAAGAGGCCGACGGCTACACCCGCGTGGAGCAGCACAGCTGGATGCATCCGCTGCGCGGCGACTGGACGGCGCGCCTCGAAGACGTGCTGCTGTCCTGTGACGAGCCCGCGGTGCTGGTGGCGCACAGCCTGGGCTGCATGCTGGTGGCGGCCTGGGCCAGCCATTCGCGGAATGTCCATCGCGTCAAGGGCGCGCTGCTGGTCGCGCCGCCCGACGTCGAGCGCGATGACGTGCGCGAGATGCTGCCCAGCTGGGCGCCGGTACCCTCGCAAAAGCTGCCCTTTGACAGCGTGGTGTTCGCCAGCAGCGACGACCCTTTCTGCGGGGCAGGGCGGGCACGGCAATTCGCGGCGTCTTGGGGCTCGGGCTTTGTGGACGCCGGCCCGCGCGGCCACCTCAACGCCGACAGCGGCCTGGCCGACTGGCCAGAAGCCTACCTGCGGCTGCTCCAGCTCAAGGAGCTGACTTCCCCTGCCATTGAGCCCTCACCCAACATCACGCCCCGGCCATGACCTCATTTTTTTTCCAACGCCCGCGCTGCCTGCAAATCGCCCTGATGGTGCTGGCGGCATGGGCGAGTGCCTCCCTGCATGCCGAGCCCGATGAAGAGCTGCTCGGCAAGGCGCAGGGCTACCCCCTGGGCAACACCAGCACCTGGTACAGCAATCCTCATCGTGTCGGCTCCTGGTCGGCCATGGACAAGGTGCCCGGTGTGCGGGTCCGCGTGGTTGCTCGCCCGGCCGAAGCCAGCCCGCTGCCGCGCGCGGCCAGCCTGGCGTCCATCAGCTACCGCTACAAGAACACCAACTACACACTGGCCGACTACCTGGACCGCCAGCGCACCACCGGCCTGCTGGTCCTGAAAAACGGCGAGATCATCGCCGAGCACTACCGCTACGGCCGCAAGGACGACGCGCGCTTTTTGTCTTTCTCGATGGCCAAGAGCGTCACCTCGCTGCTGGTCGGCAAAGCGCTCTCGCTGGGGTTGATCGCCTCGCTCGACGACCCGGCCGAGAAATACGTCAAAGAACTTGCCGGCAGCCCCTATGGCGCCACCACCCTGCGCCAGCTGCTGCGCATGAGTTCGGGCCTCACCTTCACAGAGCGCTACGACGGCAAGGACGACATCGCGCGCCTGTCGCGCGCCTCCTTCGGGGTGCCTGGCGCGGGCATGCCGATCGATGTGCTGAAGTCCATCACCGACCGCCATTCACCACCCGGCGAAAAATTTGTCTACGCCGGCTCAGAGACCGACGTGCTGGGCCGCGTGGTGGTGGCCGCCACCGGCAAGAACATGTCCGAGCTCACCACCGAGTGGATCTGGAAACCCATGGGCGCCGAGCATGACGCCTTCTGGCGCGTCTCCGTCGACGGGCAGGAGCAATCCTACGGGGCCTTCAACGCCAGCCTGCGCGACTGGGCGCGCCTGGGCCAGTTGCTGGCCAATGACGGCCGAGCGATTGACAAAACCACCGGCAAACCCGGCGCGCTGCAGGTCCTGCCGCTGGACTATTTGCTGGATGCCACCGACGCAACGCGCCAGCCGCCGGCATTCAAGCCGCGCACGGCCACGCCCTACTTTGGCTACGGCTACCAGTTCTGGCTCATGCCGATGCGGTCGCGCACTTTTGCCATGCAGGGCATCCACGGCCAGACGGTCTATGTGCAGCCCTCCACCGGCATCGTGCTTGTGACGACTTCGGTGTGGGAACAGGCCAGCGGCAAGCAGGACGCACAACCTTACGAAGAGCGCGACGCCCTGTGGCGCGGCGTGCTGCAATCCCTGGGCGGTAGCCTCACGCCTCCCTGAACACTGCGCCCTACATAAACATAAACACTGACGGATTGAAGGAAAAGAAACATGGTCACCAAAAAACCCAAGGGCCTGGGCCGCGGACTTGAAGCACTGCTGGGCCCCAAGGTCAGCGAAACCGCCACCGACGCGGAGAACGCCAGCAGCACGGCGAACAGCCCCGGCCTGCCGGCCTCGCTGCGGCTGGAAGACATGGTCGCCGGGCAGTACCAGCCGCGCACGCGCATGGACGAAGGCGCGCTCTACGAGCTCGCCGAATCCATCAAGGTGCAGGGCATCATGCAGCCGATCCTGGTGCGGCGCCTGACCTCGGGCAGCAACGACGGCAAGTATGAAATCATCGCCGGCGAGCGGCGCTTCCGCGCGGCAAAACTCGCCGGCCTGGACAGCGTGCCGGTGTTGGTGCGCGACGTGCCCGACGAGTCGGCCGCCGCCATGTCGCTGATCGAGAACATCCAGCGCGAAGACCTGAACCCGCTCGAAGAAGCGCACGGCCTGCAGCGCCTGGTCAAGGAATTCGGCCTCACGCATGAGCTCGCCGCGCAGGCCGTGGGCCGCTCGCGCAGCGCAGCTTCCAACCTGCTGCGTTTGCTGAACCTGGCCGACCCGGTGCAGACCATGCTGATGGCCGGCGATCTGGACATGGGCCATGCGCGCGCCTTGCTGGTCCTGGACCGCGCCGCGCAGATCACCGCGGCCAACCAGATCTCGGCCAAAAAGATGTCGGTGCGCGAGGCCGAAAGCCTGGTTAAAAAACTCAGCGCCGAGTTCTCTCTCAAGCCGCAAAAAGCCACCAAGGAAAAATCCCGCGACACGCGCCGTGTCGAGGAAGAACTGGCCGATTTGCTGATGGCCGATGTGGAAGTGCGCGTCAAGAAACAGGTCAAGCGCAACGGCCGGCGCGAAGACATGGGCGAGGTGGCCATCCAGTTCGCTTCGATGGACGAACTCAACGGACTGATCGAGCGGCTGCGCGGCGGCAAGTAGCAGGAGCGGCAGGTCGCCGCGCAGTGACCCAGCAAGCCCCCGATCCCGCTCCCGAACCCGCTTGCCCCGAGCACCGCAGGTTGCCCGAAGCGAAGCGCAGGGACCCAGACTGCGGGTCGCCTTTTCTTTTGCTTACTTTGCTTTTGGCGAAGCAAAAGAAAAGTGAGTTGCCGCCGGGCAACCCCCGGCCAGCAGCCCTCAGCAGAGAGAACAAAAGCGCAAAGGCCGGAGCAAGACCCGGCCCGCTCTCAGGAGAGCGAAAAAATCTTCCCCGGATTCATGATGTTCTTCGGGTCCAGCGCGCGCTTGATAGTGCGCATCATGTCGACTGCGCCGTCGCCGGTTTCCGTCACCAGGAAGTCCATCTTGTGCAGGCCCACGCCGTGTTCGCCCGTGCAAGTGCCTTCCAGCGCCAGCGCGCGGCTCACCAGCTTGTGGTTCAGCGCCTCGGCGACTTCGCGTTCCTTGGGAATCATCGGGTCTATGAGGTAGCCGAAGTGGAAATTGCCGTCGCCGACGTGGCCGACCAGGAAGTAGGGGATGCCGCTGGCGTCGACTTCGGCCACCGACTCGAGCAGGCAGTCGGCCAGGCGCGAGATCGGCACGCAGGTGTCGGTGGAAATCGCGCGGCAGCCGGGCCGCGACTGGATGGCCGCAAAGTAAGCGTTGTGCCGCGCCGTCCAGAGGCGGGTGCGTTCTTCCGGCGTGCTGGCCCATTCAAAGGCATTGCCGCCGTGGCCGCTGGCGAGCTCCTGCACCAGCTCGGCCTGCTCTTTCACGCTGCTGGGAGAGCCGTGAAACTCCATCAGCAGCATGGGTTCTTCGCGCAGAGTGAGCTTGGAGTGCGCGTTCACCATGCGCACGGTGTTGTGGTCTATCAGCTCGACGCGCGCGATCGGCACGCCCATCTGTATCACCTCAATCGTGGTGCGCACGGCGGCTTCGATGCTCGGGAAAGAGCACACCGCGGCCGAGATCGCCTCGGGYAGCGGGTAGAGCTTGACGGTGACTTCGGTGATCACGCCCAGCGTGCCTTCGCTGCCCACCATGAGGCGCGTCAGGTCGTAGCCGGCCGATGATTTTTTGGCGCGTGTGCCGGTGCGTATGACGCTGCCGTCGGCCGTGACGACTTCCAGCGCCAGCACGTTCTCGCGCATGGTGCCGTAGCGCACGGCATTCGTGCCGCTGGCGCGGGTGGCGCTCATGCCCCCCAGGGTCGCGTCGGCGCCCGGGTCTATCGGGAAGAAGAGGCCTGTGCTTTTGACTTCTTCATTAAGCTGCTTGCGCGTCACGCCCGGCTGCACGGTGACGGTCAGGTCTTCGGCGTTGATGGACAAGACCTTGTTCATGCGGCTCACGTCGATGCTGATGCCGCCCTGCACGGCCAGCAGGTGGCCTTCGAGCGAGGTGCCCACGCCGAAGGGGATCACGGGCACGTTGTACTGGCCGGCCAGCTTCACCGCGTCGGCCACGTCCTGCGTGCTTTCGGCGAACACCACGGCCGAGGGCGGCGGTGCGGCGAAAGAAGATTCGTCGCGGCCGTGCTGCTCGCGCACCACCAGGGCCGTCGAGCAGCGCTCGGCAAAGCGGGCCTTCAAGGCGTCGATCAATGCCTGGGGCGTTTCACGTTGCTGGATCTCAGGGAGCAGGTGCTGGGGAAGGGGGGCGTTCATTGTTGTCTCCGGGTCGGTGGCACAGTTTACGACGTGTACGTAGTTTCTGCCACTGAAGGCGCCGGAGCCCGCAGCCAAGGCCGCGGGGGGGGCTGCGTGCTGGTGTTGTGGAAGGCGAAAAAAGCGGGGCGATGGTCACCCCGCAAGAATCATCAGGAGCCCAGGGCGGCCTTGGTGAGTTCGGCCAGCGAGATAAAGGAGTCGTGGTTGGCGTCGATCTGGTCGAAACGCAGCGCCACGGCCGGCAGGTGCTCGGCCTCCTGGCGGTCCAGCTTGCCGTCCTTGTTGGCATCGGCGCGGCCGAAAGCCGCCTCGACGTCCTGGGGCGTGGTGCGGTTTTGCGGGACCGCGCCCGGGGTGGCGGAGGGCGCCGTCTGGGCGGGCGGGCTGTTGGGGCTGGCCGGCGAAGTCGGGGCGGTCTGGGCCCGCGCTGCGCCTGCCGCACCCGCGGCCAATGCGGCCACCAGCAACACGCTGCGCAACTCAAAGCCGGGAATAGAATGTTTTGAATGTTTTGCAGCGGATGTTGATGTTGCTGTCGTGTGCATGATCATGCGGTGAATCCTTCAAAGAGTGAACAATCGGCCATTGCAACGCAGGCGGCGCAAGCAGGCCAGCAGTTTTTCAGGGTGTTGCCTCACTCACATGATGGGCTACGACGACACATTTTCTTGCCTGGCGTAACGCTGCCCGGGTCCCTTTTTAGTCCCTTTGCTCCATTGACTTTCTTCACAGCGCCTTCAACGCGCCTTCGCACCATGGCCAACAGACTTTCACAGATCGCAACCCGCACCGGCGACAACGGCACCACCGGCCTGGGCGACAACACACGCGTGTCYAAGGACAGCCTGCGCGTTCACGCCATGGGCGACGTTGATGAATTGAACTCGCACATCGGTGTGCTGCTCTGCGAAGAACTGCCGGCTGGCGTGCGCGAGCTGCTGGTGGAGGTGCAGCACCAGCTCTTCAACCTGGGCGGCGAGCTGTCCATTCCCGGCTTTGAGCTGCTCAAGCCCGAGGCCGTGGCACTGCTCGACGAGGCGCTGGCCGAACACAACGCCACGCTGCCGCGCCTGGCCGAGTTCATCCTGCCCGCCGGTTCGCGCGCCGCCTCGCTGGCCCATGTGTGCCGCACCGTGGCGCGCCGCGCCGAACGCGCCGTGGTGGCGCTGGGCGCCGCCGAGCCCCTGAAGGAGGCACCGCGCCAGTACCTCAATCGCCTCAGCGATTTGTTGTTTGTGCTGTCGCGCGTGTTGAACCGCATGAATGGCGGCGATGACGTGTATTGGAAGAGCGAACGCATGGCACGCGCTACCGAGTAGACACTCAAAAACCCCTCCTGGCGTTGTTGCGCCGCCTTGCCGTACTGGTGTACTGTCTGCGGCGACGCGCCTAGCCAGGACCGCTTCGCTGGGCTTTGTGAGCGTCTATTGATCCGGCACTGTGGGCCTGCTACTACGCGGGCGCTTGGCCCTGTTTACACGCTGATGCCGCATCCCTAAGATGCCCTGACCAATAACTGAACAGGGGGAATCCATGGACACCGCACAAGTAGGCAGCTGGATGGAACAGGCGCAGCCTATCCTGGTCGCCTTCGGCCTCAAGGTCATAGGCGCGATCGCCGTCTTCATCATCGGGCGCTGGCTCATCCACCTGGTGACGCGGCTGGTCGGTGCGGCCATGACGCGCCAGGAAATCGACCCCACGGTGCAGCGTTACCTGGTGAGCTTCATCACCGTCGCGCTCAACATCGTGCTGGTCGTCGCCATCCTCGGCTACTTCGGCGTGGAGACCACGAGCTTCGCCGCACTGGTGGCCGGCGCGGGCGTGGCCATAGGCGCGGCCTGGAGCGGCCTGCTCAGCAACTTCGCCGCGGGCATCTTTTTGCTGGTGCTGCGGCCTTATAAAGTGGGCGAATATGTGAGCGCCGGCGGGGTCGAGGGAACGGTACTGGAGATCGGCCTGTTCGGCACCGGCATCAACACGCCCGACAACGTCAAGACCGTGGTGGGCAACGCCAAGATCATGGGCGGCGACATCAAGAATTACACGGCCAACCCCTACCGCCGCGTCGAACTCGTCGCGCAGCTGGCCGGCACGGCCGACATCCACAAGGCCATCGCCTTGCTCAAGGATGCCGTCGCCAAGGTTGCCAACACGACGAAGACCCCCGCGGTGGACGTGGAGATCCTGGAGTTCAACGAATTCGGGCCCAAGCTCGCGGTGCGCCCCTATTGCCACACCGACCACTACTGGCAGGTTTATTTCGACACCAATATGGCGATTGCCGACACCCTGGGCGCGGCCGGCTTCCCGGTGGCGACGCGGCCGGTCAAGGTCTACCCGGTTTGAGTGATCACCCCTATCGGACGCTCGCTGCGCGTAGCGCCTTTTCCCCTTCCAGGGGACGGGCGCCTTGCGGCCGGCAAAGCCGGACCGCGGCCCCCGCTGGCGGGCGCATTCTGTGAGCGGCTCTAGATGTCATAGCTCGCGGCGCCCGGCTCATCGCTCAAGGTCTTCTCGACCACCGCGCGGTTCAGCGTGGGCGCGAAGGATTCGATAAACGCATAGACATAGCCGCGCAGGTAACCACCGCGGCGCACCGCCAGCTTGGTGAGATTGATGCCGAACAGCGCGCCCGCGTCGAGCGCGCGCAGGGCTGTGTCGCGCTCGGCCTCATAGGCGATGGAGGCCACGATGCCGACACCCATGCCCAGTTGCACATAGGTCTTGATCACGTCGGCGTCCATGGCCGTCAGCACGATGTTGGGCGACAGGCCGCGCTGCGTGAMAGCGCCGTCGATGTGCGAGCGGCCGGTGAAGCCGGTGTCGTAGGTGATCAGCGCGAAGCGCGCCAGGCTCTCCAGCGTGAGCGGGCCGTCCAGCAGCGCGTGGCCGGGCGGCACGATGACCGAATGCGTCCAGCGGTAGCAGGGCAGGGCGACGAGTTCGGGGTAGTCGTTGAGCGCCTCGGTGGCGATGCCCACGTCGACCTCGCCCGACATCAGCATGTCGGCCACCTGTTTGGGCGAGCCCTGGTGCAGGTGCAGTTTCACATTGGGGAACTGGCTGCGGAACTCCTGCACCGCGGACGGTAGCGCATAACGCGCCTGCGAGTGCGTGGCGGCAATCGACAGCAGGCCGCTTTGCTGGGCCATGAATTCCTGGCCGGCTTTTTTCAAAATTGCATCGCACGGCCTCGCGCATGGAACGCAGCTGCTGGAAATTCATGGTGGCGAAGGCGCGCGGCGCGCGGTGTTGAAGAAGTCAAAACACCGGATTGTGGGCAGCCGTTCTTATTTGGGGAACGACGGATTAGTTCGTTTTAAATCACTAAAACATCCTAAGGGCCGTGTTCGAGCGAATACGGACCAGCCCTAGACCCGCGTCAGCATGCGCTCCGGCAGCCAGCCGGAGAAGGCGGGCAGCAGCGCGTTGATGCGCTGCACGGCCTCGTCCTGGCAGAACTGGCGCGCGACCAGCTGGAATATTTCGCCGCGCAGCAGCCACAGCTGCTGCGCGGTATAGGCCTCTTCGATGCGCCAGCGCATGCGTTCGCACATAGGCCCTTCACATCGGTGCAGCGCATCCTGAACCAGAAACCGCAAGGACTCCAGCTGCTGCTTGGGGGCTTCCCCGGTGCTCTCATGCAGCCAGCTGTGCAGCGACTTTTTCCATGCCATGGCGGTTTTCACTTGTGGATGGGCGCTGATGCGGCGGGGGATTGAGAAGGCCGGCGTTCAGCGCGCGAAGCGGCCTTCACGGTCCACGATGGAGAGGTCCGCGAACTCCAGGCCGGTATGGTCTTCGGGGCCGAAGCTCACCTCCAGCCCGCCCAGGTCGAAACGCTTCATGCCTTCCAGGGCCGCCAGCAGCGTCTCGCGCGTGGGGTTCTTGCCGGCGCGCCGCAGGCCTTCCACCAGCACCTTGGCGGCGGCATAGCCTTCCAGGATGGCGGGCGACAGTGCGATCTTTTTGGCCTTGGCCAGTTCCGTGGCTTCCTGCACCATCGTGTAGGCATAAGAACGCTCGGATGGATAGACCTGCGTGACGATGACGCCGCGCGCGTGTTCGCCCAGCGCCTTGACGAAGCCCGCCGAGGCATTGTTGGACAAGGTCACCACACGCACGGAGGTCTTGGCGGCGCGCAGGGCCTTCACCCCTTCGGCCACGGCGTTGGCCGACCCTATCCACAGCACGGCTTGCGCATCGCTTGCCAGGATGGGCGGGACGAGCTGGCTGTAGTCCGGCTTGCTGCGGTCGGCTTTGAGGACCACCGTGGGTTTCAGCTTTGCCTGCGTGAAGCCCTTGTTGGCGCCTTCCAGGCCGTCACGGCCGAAGGAGTCGTCCGCATGCACCAGCGCGATGCGCTGTATGCCCAGCGTGTGCAGGTGCTCGATGGCTTTCTCGGCTTCGCGCTGGTAGGTCGCGCGCACATTGAAGACATAACGGTTCACCGGCTGGTGCAGCACCATCGCCCCGGTGGAAGGGCCCACCAGCGGCATGTGGTTGGCCAGCAGCACCGGCAGCACGGCTTCGGTAGGAGGCGTGCCGCGCGTCAGGAAAAGGGCGATCGCGCCACGCTCGGCCAGCTGCTGCGCGTTCTCGCTGGCCAGCTTGGGATCGAATTTGTCGTCCAGCGACACCAGTTCCAGCTGCCGGCCCGCGATCCCGCCCTTGGCGTTCACCGCGTCCAGCCACAGGCGGGCACCCTCCGTGTTCTCCTTGACGCCCGCAGCGACGGGGCCGGTGAAACCGGCTGTCTGGCCGATCAGGATCTGTGCCTGCCCCGCGCCACACAAGACGGCTAATAGCGCCGCGACCCATCGTTTTACGTTTTTCGTGTCCATTTGTTACCTTTCAGCCTAATTGAGCCGAACGATACGAAGGAGCACTCATAAGATCAAATACGAGATGGAAGGGCTTTCAAGATAAAAAAAATATGGAGCAGCCCTGGGGTGCAAGCCTCAATCACGTGGCCGGCGTAAGCTACTGTATTGTTTTTAAAAGGGAAAACTCCTGGGCAACCCAGACAGGGGTGCTTGACGAGTACCACCATGCGGACCCACCCAGGGGCCACAACCGGGGTGGCCGTGCGGAGTCCGTAATTCGTTTCAATAAGTAACTTGGCGCATGGACAGGCATCAAAGCCGGCGCGCCGTCACCCCATGTAGACCCTGAACCGCGTCACTCCGGCCGCAGCATCGCCATCGTGATGCGCGAGACGCACGTCAGCTCGCCCGCATCGTTGTGCAGGTCTATCTGCCAGACCTGGGTGCTGCGGCCTATGTGCACAGGCCGCGTGATGCCGGTGACCCAGCCGCTGGTCGTGCCCTTGAGGTGGTTGGCATTGATGTCCAGCCCCACGGCGCGGTGGCCTGCGGGCGCCGCAAAGGCCGCGCCGCAGGAGCCCAGGGTCTCGGCCAGCGCCACCGATACGCCGCCGTGCAGCAAACCATAGGGTTGCACCGTGCGGCGATCCACCGGCACCCGCGCGCGTATGAAGTCGTCCCCGACCTCGAGGAACTCGATGCCCAGGTGCGTCACCGCGGTATCGGCGTTGGCGGCGGTGAGTAGTTCTACAGAGATGGGCTGCTTCCAGATGCGCATGATGTTGGGCTTCCACGGGATGTTGGTCTCCCCACTATACGGTTGCGGCCTACAAGAGGTGGGCAGCTTGTCGCCTCGGCAAGCACCGCGCCCGGGCCTAAGCTGACAGGCATGAGAGACATGCTTCGATGACACGCGCGAACAAGTGGCTGCTGGGACTGGGCGTCGCGGTGCTCGGTGTGGGCGCGACGTGGGTCGCCCTGCTGCGCTGGCTGCCGTCCGACGAGGAGCTGGCCCGCCGCGCCTCGGTGGAGCTGGAGGCCCGGCTGGGCACCAAGGTGCGCGTGGGCGCACTGCACTGGCGTTTGTTTCCCTCGCTCGCGGTGGTGATGGAAGACGCAGCCACCGAGCAGCCCCAGCCCATCCTGATCAAAAAACTCACGGCCTATCCCGATGTGCTCGCGCTGTTGCAGCGCCGCATCAAGATAGACCGGGCCGACCTGGAGGGCGCGGTAGTCCCCCAACTCTCGCTGCGTGGCCTGGGCAGCGGGCGCGAGAAAGACGAGGCGGCGGCCGAAGAACTGCCGCTGGCGCGCTTTGTGTTCCGCGACGTGACATGGATCTCGCGGCGCGGCATTGCAG
>NZ_JBFUBY010000025.1:23048-29128 GCF_056405515.1 Polaromonas sp. P1_G2 | reverse complement strand
GGCTGCTGATGATCGACGAGGTGCAGTGCGGCATGGGCCGCACCGGCAAGTGGTTTGCCCACCAGTGGGCGGGCATCAAGCCCGACGTGATGCCGCTGGCCAAGGGCCTGGGCTCGGGCGTGCCGGTCGGCGCCGTCGTGGSCGGCCCCAAGGCCGCCCGCATTTTCAGCCCCGGCAACCACGGCAGCACCTTCGGCGGCAATCCGCTGGCCATGCGGGCCGGCGTGGAAACCCTGCGCATCATGGAAGAAGAAGGCCTGCTGGCCAATGCCGTGAAGGTCGGCGACCACCTGCGCGCGGCGCTGGCGAGCGGCCTGGCCGGCGAGAAAGGCCTGAAAGAAATCCGCGGCCGCGGCCTGATGCTGGGCATTGAACTGACCGTGCCCTGCGGCGAGCTGCTGGGCCGCGCCGCCGAAAACGGCCTGCTGCTGAGCGTCACCGCCGACACCGTGATCCGCTTGGTGCCCTCGCTCACCATGACCACGGCCGAGGCCGACGAGGCGGTGGCCATCCTGGTGCCGCTGATCAAGCAATTGCTGAAAGAGAAAAACGCGTGAGCACTGCGATCCCCTCTACCCCCGCCCCCGTGCGGCACTACCTGCAGTTCAGCGACCTGAACGCGGCGGAATACGCTTACCTGTTCGAGCGCGCCGCCATCATCAAGAAGAAATTCAAGACCTACGAAAAACACCAACCGCTGGTCGACCGCACGCTGGCCATGATTTTCGAAAAAGCCTCGACGCGCACCCGCGTGAGCTTCGAGGCCGGCATGTACCAGCTGGGCGGCAGCGTGGTGCACCTGACCACCGGCGACAGCCAGCTGGGCCGCGCCGAGCCGATTGAAGACAGCGCCAAGGTCATCAGCCGGATGGTCGACCTGGTGATGATCCGCACCTTCGAGCAGACCAAGATTGACCGCTTCGCCGAGCATTCGCGCGTGCCCGTCATCAACGGCCTGACCAACGAGTTCCACCCCTGCCAGATCCTGGCCGACATCTTCACCTACATAGAGCACCGCGGCTCCATCAAGGGCAAGACGGTCGCCTGGGTGGGCGACGGCAACAACATGGCCAACACCTGGCTGCAGGCCAGCGAGATACTGGGCTTCAAGGTGCACCTGAGCACGCCGGGCGGCTACGAGGTCGACCAGTCCATCGCCGGCATACGTTCGGCCGACAGCTATAAGGTCTTCAAGGACCCGATGCAGGCCTGCGCCGGCGCCGACCTGGTCACCACCGACGTCTGGACCAGCATGGGTTATGAGGCCGAGAACGAAGCGCGCAAGAAGGCCTTCGCCGATTGGTGCGTGGACACCGAAATGATGCGCGCGGCCAAGCCCGACGCACTGTTCATGCACTGCCTGCCCGCCCACCGCGGCGAAGAGGTCGAGGCCGAGGTCATCGACGGCCCTCAGTCGGTGGTCTGGGACGAGGCAGAGAATCGCATGCACGCGCAAAAGGCACTCATGGAATTCCTTCTGCTGGGTCAGCTCGCGTAAGGCGCGAGCTGACGGCGCGCGGCGCCGTCGTTAAGAACCGGGCCCTTAGCCCCGGCCCACAAACGGCATCTTCGTGGCCATGATGGTCATGAACTGCACATTGGTCGACAGCGGCAGCGACGCCATGTGCACCACCGCGTCGGCCACTTCTTTCGCATCCATCATGGGTTCGATGGCGATCTCGCCGTTGGCCTGGGGCACGCCCTTGGCCATGCGGGCGGCAAGCTCCGTCATGGCGTTGCCGATGTCGATCTGGCCGCAGGCGATGTTGTACTTGCGCCCGTCCAGCGAGATGGACTTGGTCAGGCCTGTGATCGCGTGCTTGGTGGAGGTGTAAGGCGCCGAATTGGGCCGCGGCGCGTGGGCCGAAATCGAGCCGTTGTTGATGATGCGGCCGCCCTGGGGCAACTGGTCTTTCATCAGCCTGATGGCAGCCTGCGCGCAGAGGAAAGAGCCGGTCAGGTTGATATTGACCACATTGGTCCACTGCTCAAAGGTGATGTCCTCGAGGTTGACGGGCGGCGCGCCCACGCCGGCATTGTTGAACAGCAGGTCGAGGCGTCCGAACTTCTCTTTGACTTTGGCAAACGCTGCCGCCACCGACTCAGGCTTGCTCACGTCGGTCGGCAAGGCCAGCGCGCGGTCCGTACCGCCCTCCTTGGCGACTTCATTGAGCGGCTCCACGCGGCGCCCGACCAATGCCACGCTATAGCCTTCCCGCAGCAGGGCCAGGGCCACGGCCTTGCCGATGCCAGTGCCCGCGCCGGTGACGAGTGCGACTTTGCCGTTGGACTTGTTGTCGGGATTCATGGTGTGCCTTTGTCTCTCTTGAAGGGTTGCAGGAGGGGGTTGGTAAATCGATGCAGCACAAGCGCCGCAGGTCTGGATTGTGCCCCAGCCCGCGCAATTGCACAGGCCGCGCCTGGGGCCTCGCCGCAGGTCGTCGCCTGTCAAATACTTTAGGTTTCAACTATTTTTGGAATTGTTGGAAATAACCGACACCACGGCTTTTTTGCCGGTGCTACCTTTGCACCCATGACAGCCCGCACACGCGCTACAGGCGCATCACCACCGCTCAAAATCTGGGACATCTCGCCGGCCGTAGACGAGAACGCCGCGGTGTTCCCCGGCGACACGGCCTATTCGCAGCAGCTGCATTTTTCGCTGGCGCCGGGTTGCCCGGTCAACGTCAACAGCATCACGCTGTCGCCGCACACCGGCGCGCATGCCGATGCGCCACTGCACTATGCCAACGGTCAGGCCAGCGTTGGCGAACTGGACCTCGCTCCCTACCTTGGGCCATGCCGCGTGATCCACTGCATGGACTGCGGCCCGCTGGTCCTGCCCGAACACATCGCTCACGCGCTGCAAGACCTGCCGGCGCGCGTGCTGCTACGCACCGCACGCAACGCCAGCCAGGCCTGGGACGCTTTCACCGCCATCGCGCCGGAAACACTCGAATTACTGGCGGGCAAAAACATCACCCTGATCGGCATAGACACACCCAGCGTAGACCCCTCCACCAGCCAGGACCTGCCCAGCCACCATCAGTTGTTGGCGCACGGCCTGCGCGTGCTGGAAAACCTGGTGCTCGATGAAGTGGCTGAAGGCGATTACGAACTGATTGCCCTGCCGCTCAAGCTCACCAAGGCCGATGCCTCCCCCGTACGCGCCATCCTGCGCGAACTCCCCTGAAGAAAAAATGATGACCACTCTGCAAGACTGCCGCGCCCTCGATGCGCAAGACCCGCTGCGCGAATTGCGCCGGCAATTCACGCTGCCCGAAGGCGTGATTTACCTCGACGGCAACTCGCTGGGCGTGTTGCCGAACACCGCGGCCGCCCGTGTCGCCGAAGCGGTGACGGCCGAATGGGGCCAGGGCCTGATCCGTTCCTGGAACAGCGCCGGCTGGTTCGAGCTGCCGCAGCGCCTGGGCAACAAGATTGCCCGGCTGATAGGCGCGGCCCCCGGTGAGGTGGTGGCCACCGACAGCACCTCCATCAACCTCTACAAGGTGCTGAGCGCCGCGCTGCACATCGCGGCCCAGGACGCACCCACGCGCAAAGTGATCGTCAGCGAGCGCAGCAACTTCCCGACCGACCTCTACATCGCCGAGGCCCTGTGCCGCGAGCGCGGCTTTCGCCTGCAGCTCGTCGAGCCTGAAGAGATCGGCGCAGCGCTCACCGCTGAAGTCGCCGTGCTGATGCTGACCCATGTGAACTACCGCACCGGCGCCATGCATGACATGGCCGGCCTCACCGCGGCAGCGCATGCCGCCGGCGTGCTCACCGTCTGGGACCTCGCGCACAGCGCGGGTGCGGTGCCGGTGGACCTGAACGCGGCGAAGGCCGACTTCTCGATCGGCTGCGGCTACAAATACCTCAACGGCGGCCCCGGCGCGCCGGCCTTTGTCTGGGTCAATCCCAAGCACGCCGACCGCTTCTGGCAGCCCCTGGCCGGCTGGTGGGGCCACGCAGCGCCCTTCGAGTTCACACCCGACTACCGCCCCGCCTCCGGCATTTCCCGCTACCTCTGCGGCACACAGCCCATCCTGAGCATGACCGCACTCGAATGCGGGCTGGACACCGTGCTGGCAGCCGAGCCGCTGGGCGGCATGCAGGCCCTGCGCAAAAAATCGCTGGCGCTCACCGACCTGTTCATCCAGCTCGTCGAAGAGCGCTGCGCGGGCCACGGCCTGGGCCTGGCCACGCCGCGCGGCCATGCGCAACGCGGCTCGCAGGTCTGCTTGACCCGAACCGAAGGCGCTTACGCCATCGTGCAGGCGCTGATCGCGCGCGGCGTCATCGGCGACTTCCGCGCAGGCGACGGCGAAGCCGGCAAGCACCTGGACATCCTGCGCTTCGGCTTCACACCGCTCTACATCGGCTTTGAAGACGTCTGGAACGCCGTCGAGCATCTGAAGCAGGTACTGGCAACCGGCGAATGGCAAAAAGCCGAATTCAACCAGAAGCACGCGGTCACGTGATGAATAACAACGAAAACAAACCACAAGCGCCAGAAGACATCGTGCGCGACGAAAAAGCGCAGCTCGATTTCAGCAAATCCATGAGCTACGGCGACTATTTGCAGCTCGATGCCATCCTGGGCGCGCAAAAGCCGCTCTCGCCCGACCATAACGAAATGCTGTTCATCATCCAGCACCAGACCAGCGAACTCTGGATGAAGCTGATGCTGCACGAGCTGCGCGCGGCGATCGCCAACGTTGCGAACGACGAGCTGGGCGGCGCCTTCAAGATGCTGGCCCGCGTGAGCCGCATCATGGAGCAGCTGGTGCACGCCTGGGATGTGCTGGCCACCATGACGCCGCCCGAATACAGCGCGATACGCCCCTACCTCGCCAATTCCAGCGGCTTCCAGAGTGCGCAATACCGTTGCATCGAATTCGCGCTCGGCAACAAAAACGCCGCCATGCTCAAGCCCCACGCGCACAGGCCCGACCTGCTGGCGCAGGTGCAGGCTGCCTATGAAGCCCCGTCACTGTATGACGAAGCCCTGCGCCTGTTGGCCCGCCGCGGCCTGGCCGTGCCTGCCAGCCACACGGCACGCGACTGGACCCAAGGTTATGTCGAGAGCGATGAAGTTGAGCAGGCCTGGCTGGTGGTCTACCGCGACCCGAAGAAATACTGGGACCTGTACCAGCTCGGCGAGGAACTGACCGACCTGGAAGACGCTTTCCGGCTCTGGCGATTCCGGCATGTCACCACGGTGGAGCGGGTCATCGGGTTCAAGCGCGGCACCGGCGGAACCGGCGGCGTGAGCTACCTGCGCAAGATGCTCGACGTGGTGCTATTCCCGGAAATCTGGAAATTACGAACGGATCTATAAGAATTCATCAAACCCAGCCACAGCCCTTACAAAAACCACAAATCGCTATCCCTCTCCAATTCATCAACTTGCTTGGCAGAACCCTGCGTTGTTGTATCAGTCAAGATCGTCAGCGATACTCCGATTATCCGATTCCGTTCTTGCCTGCGTTTCACGGGCCAACCCTTCAATCAGCACATATATTGTTCGCTTGCCGTTCATCAGCCACTCATCTGCCATGAATTTTCCGACCCTATCCAAGACCAAAAAAGCTTTAGTCGCGCTTGCACTGATTGTGTTTGCGCTTGCTTGTTTCTTTGCCAGGAATGGTTTTGAATATTTCAAATACTACGTCTACGACCTCACACACGAAAGTGACAGGGATAGGTCTGCCGCGTTAGCGGAAACGACAGGGGACGCGGTGGCACATGCTGTCGCCGCATCAAAAACGGTCGCTATCTTCACCGGTGATACAGGTCATATCACCAAGGGAAAACTCCTGGATGCAAACTACAAAAAAGAGTACGACCAGCTCCCTGAAAAACTCTACACCCTTGGTTTTGGTGAAACCATTTATTGCGTTACCTGCAAAGACGAGAAGGGCGACAAGCAGCGCGGGTACTCCGTGATCGAAACGAATTCGCCCCAGGACCTGGAAAAGTATCAACCGAGGGTCGGCCAGGAAAACTGGAAAGCTTATTTAAAGCTCGCGATGAAGGGCGCCGTTGAATACCCCACCCTGTTGCCCGCCCTGCTT
>NZ_JBFUBY010000025.1:0-23013 GCF_056405515.1 Polaromonas sp. P1_G2 | reverse complement strand
GCTTAACGACAACTACCTGATCTCAGCAGAAGACTTTGGCAGGAAATACGGCCACGACTTCGATGCGTTTTATCTCAAGGAATTGCCATATGGCGTCAAAGAGAAGCTCATCGACTTTTACGCATCCGACGAAGGATCGAGCTATCGATTCATAAACTCCGGAAACCTCAAATACTCAAGCCTGTTAAGGGAAGGGGATTTCAGCGGCGAGGACAAGAAAGAAATCGCTATTCTGCTCAAGGACACGCGGGAAGGACTGAACGATGCCTACCTCCTCCTGGTACTCCTCAGAAAGAACGACCCCTCCCTTCATCCGGAGTACTACATCGCATTTAACGAAGTTTTCCCAGGCAAGGTCATCATCGAAACTGTTTATAAAGACCCGGAAGAGCGGTGGGATCACAAGATTTTCATGAACACTGAAGAGAAAGTGGAAACCAGGTACAACAGCTTGAGAATTCTCCGGCCCGAACAGAGGGACACCGTGCTGGTTTACGATGAAAAATTCGACAGGATGAGGAAGTACATACAAGTTCCAAAGTCCGAGAAAAACAAAATCCGTGACTAAATAGTGGGTGCGCCGCGCACCTGCAAACGTCGCAACAGGGCGTGCGCAAACAGCTATTGGTTTACGACGCCTCAATGCCCATCAAGCTATGTTTGGCTTGCACCATACAGCCAAGGCATATCCAGCAGTTTCTCGCCCAGCAGTTTGAGCGAGGCATCGCGGCCCCAACGCAGCAGACCATCAGCGTGAAATATCTGCCCATTGCGCAGCGCTCTCGCCTGCACACGCGCATTGCGCTGCCACCGGTTGAGCGCATAGCGCTGCAGCATGGTCGGCACATCAAGCGCTGGGTCCAGCGCCTGGGCCAGGGCGTGGCCCAGTTCGGCGGCGTCTTCAATCGCCATGCCGGCGCCCTGCGCCAGGTAGGGGCGCATGGGGTGGGCGGCGTCGCCCAGCAAAGCGACGCGGCCCACGGCGTGCTGGTGGGCGCCCTGCATGGGCGCGCGGTCGTGCAACACCCACAGGCGCCAACCCTCAATGGCGTCCATCACCTCGCGCAGCGCGGCGCAACAGCCGGCCGTCGCTGAGGCCAGGTCGGCGGCGTTGGCGCTGTGGTCCCAAAGGTCGGCTTCGGCCGCAACCTCGCCGTGCACGATGGCCACCACGTTGAGAAATTCCCCGCCGCGCACGGGGTACTGCACCACATGCATGCGCGGCCCCAGCCAGGCGGTGACCTGGTGGCTCCTGAGCAGTTCAGGCAGATCGGATTGCCGCATCAGGGCGCGGTAAGCCAGGTGGCCGCTGCGGCGCGGCAGCCCGTCCCCCAGCAGTTCCTGGCGCACCGTGCTCCAGATGCCGTCGGCGCCTATGAGGGCGTCACATTCAATACCGGGGCCGTCGTCGGCCCGCACGGTGACGGCCTGGGCGGTCTGGCTGAAGGATTGCAGCGGCCGGCTCAGGTGCAGCTTCACATCGGCATGGTGCTGTACGGCCTGCAGCAACACACCGTGGAGGTCAGCGCGATGAATGGTGAGGTAAGGCGCGCCATAGCGCTGGACCATGGCGGCGCCCAGAGGTAACTCGCCCAGCAGCTGGCCCGACACGGCACTTCGCACCTGCAAGCGTTCGGGAAAGGCCGCCACGGCCTGCAGCGCATCAGCCAGGCCCCAGCCATGCAGCACCTTGACCACATTGGGGCCAAGCTGGATGCCGGCGCCGACTTCGCTGAAGGCGTTGGCGCGTTCAAACAGGCGAACGTCCCAACCCGCGCGCGATGCCGCGAGCGCCGCCGCCAGTCCACCGACGCCGCCACCGGCAATCAGAGCCTGCCGGAGCATCAGGCCAACAACTGTCGCAGCACGAACGGCAAGATGCCGCCGTTGCGGTAGTAGTCGACCTCGATGGGCGTATCCACGCGCAGGATCACGGTGACTTCCTCGCGCGAACCGTCGGCGCGCGTGATGACCAGCTTGGCTTCGCTTTGCGGCTTGAGTTCGGGATGTGGAATCACGTCGATGACCTCGGTACCGGTGAGCTTGAGGGTCTGCCACGAGTCGCCCGGCTTGAACTGCAGGGGCAGCACACCCATGCCCACCAGGTTGCTGCGGTGTATGCGCTCGAAGCTGCGTGCCACCACGGCCTTGATGCCCAGCAGCTGCGTACCCTTGGCGGCCCAGTCGCGCGAGGAGCCGGTGCCGTACTCCTCGCCGGCAAAGATCACCGTGGGCGTGCCCTGTTCCATGTATTTCATGGCGGCGTCGTAGATGAACATCTTCTCGCCGCCAGGCTGGAACAGCGTCACGCCGCCCTCCTCGCGCGAGCCTTCGGCGTCTGCCGGGATCATCAGGTTCTTGATGCGCACGTTGGCAAACGTCCCGCGCATCATCACGTCGTGGTTGCCGCGGCGCGCGCCGTAGCTGTTGAAGTCGGCCTTCTGCACACCATTGGCCTGCAGCCACAGGCCCGCGGGCGAGCTGGCCTTGATGGAGCCGGCCGGCGAGATATGGTCGGTGGTGATGGAGTCGGCGAACAGCGCCATGATGCGCGCGCCCTTGACGTCCACGCTGCCGGCCTCGCCGGCGTCCATGCTGAAGTCCTTGAAGAAAGGCGGCTCGGCGATGTAGGTGCTGGCGGGCCAGGTGTACGACGTGCCCTTGACGCCCTTGATGTTTTCCCAGAGCTTGCCCGGTTCGGTTTTCACCTTCGCGTAATTGGCGCGGAAGGCCTTGCCGTTCATCGCGTACTTCATGAGTTTGTAGATCTCGTCGCTGGTCGGCCAGATGTCGCCTAGATACACATCTTTGCCGCCCTTGCCCTTGCCAACGGGCTCCGTCATCAGGTCGCGCATCACCGTGCCGGCGATCGCGTAAGCCACCACCAGCGGTGGGCTGGCCAGGAAGTTGGCCTTGAGGTTGGGATGGATGCGCGCCTCGAAGTTGCGGTTGCCCGAGAGCACGGCCGCGCAGACCAGGTCGCTTTTGCTGATGGCTTCGTTGAGCTCGGGCGTCAGGTCGCCGGCATTGCCGATGCAAGTGGTGCAGCCGTAGCCGGCCAGCGCGAAGCCCAGCTTTTCAAGGTAAGGCAGCAGGCCTGTCTCGGTCAGGTACTCGGTCACGATGCGCGAACCGGGCGCCAGCGAGGTCTTGATGTGCGGCTGCACCTTGAGGCCCGCTTCCACCGCCTTCTTGGCCAGCAGGCCCGCGGCCAGCAGCACGCTGGGGTTGGAGGTGTTGGTGCAACTGGTGATGGCGGCGATCAGCACGTCGCCGTTGCCTACCGTGATGCCGGGCGGCGAATGCACGACCTCGGTCTGCGCGGTGGCGGGTGAGTCGGTGGTGTTGCTGGCGCGGGCATGGGCCAAGGTGGGGCGGTTACCCTCCATCTCCATCACGGGGCGCGCGGCACCCGCAGGTGTAGGCGGGGCGGAGGGTAGCGTGTCCAGCCGCCCTTCGTCGGTGCGGCGCACCAGGTGGCGCGTGTTGAGCATGGCCGGCGGCTGGTTGAAACCGTTTTCGGCGATCGGCTTACTGAAGAGCGACTTGAACTGGCCAGCGACGTTGCCGAGCTCGATGCGGTCCTGCGGGCGCTTGGGGCCGGCCAGGCTGGGCGTGACGTCACCCAGGTCGAGCTTGACCACATGCGAATAATCGATCTGGCCGGCTTGCGCCACGCCGAAAAGGCCTTGCGCCTTGAAGTAAGCCTCGAAGGCTTCGATCTCTTCCTTGGTGCGGCCCGTGCCTTTGAAGTAGTCAATGGTTTTTTCGTCGACCGGGAAGAAACCCATGGTGGCGCCGTATTCGGGCGCCATATTGCCGATGGTGGCGCGGTCCGGCAAGGCCAGCGTGCGCGTGCCCTCGCCGAAAAATTCGACGAACTTGCCCACCACCTTTTCCTTGCGCAATTGCTCGGTCACGCGCAGCACCAGGTCGGTGGCGGTGACGCCTTCGCGCAGGCGGCCGGTCAGCTCGAAGCCCACCACGTCGGGCGTGAGGAAGTACACCGGCTGGCCCAGCATGGCGGCTTCGGCCTCGATGCCGCCGCAACCCCAGGCCACCACACCGATGCCGTTGATCATGGTGGTGTGGCTGTCGGTGCCCACCAGCGAGTCGGGGTAGTACACGTTGTCGTTGGTCTTGTGCACGCCGCGCGACAGGTATTCAAGGTTGACCTGGTGCACGATGCCGAAGCCCGGCGGCACGACGCCGAAGGTGTCAAAGGCCTGCATGCCCCACTTCATGAACTCGTAGCGCTCGCGGTTGCGCTGGAACTCCAGCTTCATGTTGAGGTCCAGCGAATTTTTCTTTCCGTAGTAGTCGACCATGATGGAGTGGTCGACCACCAGGTCCACCGGCACCAGCGGCTCGATGGCCTTGGGGTTCTTGCCCAGCTTGAGCGCCACGCTGCGCATGGCGGCCAGGTCGGCCAGCAGCGGCACGCCGGTGAAGTCCTGCAGCACCACGCGAGAGACGACAAAGGGGATTTCTTCGCTGCGCTCGGCCTGGGGCAGCCAGTTGGCCAGCTGGGCCACGTGTTCGGCCGTGACTTTTTTGCCGTCGCAGTTGCGCAACACCGACTCGAGCACGATGCGCATGGATACAGGCAGGCGGGCGACTTTGGGGAATTGTTTGGCGAGTTCCGGCAGGGAGTAGAACTTGCCGGTTTTGCCGGAGGCGGTCTTGAAGCTTTTGAGCGTGGACGAAAAAGCGTGGGGAGGCGGTTTGGCCATGGCGGACTCCTTTTTATTGACGGCAGCCCCCATTCTGGCAGGCAGTGCGGCCCCGTGGGGGCCCGCGCCTGCATACCCTGCCCTCCTACCCAGTCTTGTGCCTCAGTCTTGCGCCCTTCTGGTGCCGTCCTACCAGGCCGGCTGTGGCGCCGCGCGGCGCAAGCCGAAGTACTGCAGCTCCGCCAGCACCGCCACAGTCAGCGCTTGCATCACCACATAAGCCACACCCAGCATGGAGGGCGACACGCGGCCGCTGACCAGCAGCAGCACGCAGGCCAGCGCCCAACCGGCATTACCCGCCACCAATGCCCAGATGACGCCGCGCGGCAAAGGATTACGCGTTGAAACAAAAGCAACGACCGCCGCATAGACCAGCAGGAACTCGCCGGTGTAGGCAAGCAGGCCTTCGGGCAGGTTCAGCAGGCGGGCCATCGCGGCCGGGAAGGCTACTTGCAGCGCGCCGCAGGCAATGCACGACAGCGCGTCCACACGCAGCACATTGCGCAGAAAGTTTGGGGACGACACGATGGAACTCGAAAACATGGCAAAACTCCTGAAGGTGCGGTCGGCCGATGATGTTGATCAGCGCTCCGGGCCGCCGGGTCGGTGCGCATGGAGGTCATCATTCCTGCGTGGCAGCGGCCCGTCGATGACCTGGCAGGTAATGGAACCCTGCTCACATGGCTTTACGATGAGGGCCATGACCGCCAGCACCCACCACCCCAGCCGCCCGGCGCCGCGAAGTGCGCCCCAACCTTTTGGCGACCACCTGCGCCACTGGCGCCAGCACCGGCGCCTGAGCCAGCTGGACCTGGCCCATGAGGCGGACATCTCGACGCGCCACCTGAGTTTTGTGGAAACCGGGCGCTCGGTGCCCAGCCGCGAAATGGTGCTGCGGCTGTCGGAGAGGCTGGACATCCCGCTGCGCGAGCGCAATGCGCTGCTGGTGGCGGCCGGTTATGCGCCCATGTACCGCGAGCGCCCTCTGGACGACCCGGCGCTGGCCTCGGCCCGGCAGGCCGTGGAGCTGCTGCTCAAAAGCCATGAGCCCTACCCCGCCCTCGCGGTGGACCGGCACTGGAACCTGGTGGCCGCCAACCGCATGGTGCCGCACCTGATGGAAGGCGCCGATGCATCCCTGCTGGAGGGCCCGGTGAACGTGTTGCGCCTCAGCCTGCACCCCAAAGGCCTGGCGCCGCGCATCGGTAACCTGCTGCAGTGGCGCGCGCATATATTTGAGCGTCTGCGCCAGCAGGTCGCGGCCACAGCCGACCCGCTGCTGGCCGCCTTGCTCGAAGAACTCAAGGCCTATCCCGTGCCTGAGGAAGCGAAAAACGAACACCTCGACGGCGAGCACCCGGGCGTTCTCATGCCTTTCCTATTCAAGACACCCGCCGGCATGCTGAGTTTCATCAGCACCACCACCATCTTCGGCACACCGGTGGACGTGACGCTGCAGGAGCTCGCGATGGAAACCTTTTTCCCGGCCGATGATTTCACGCGCCAGGCGTTGCTGGCGCTGGCGGCGCAAGCTTAGACGTCAGCAGTCTTCACAACTCGACGATTGTCTTGAAGCCGCCAAAGATCATCCGCTTCCCGTCAAAGGGTAGATTCTTCGGGTCCATCATGGCTTCGAGGCGTGGGTCGGACATGACCTTTTTGTTGACGCTGTCGCGCTGCTTGCGCGACTTGTAGGTGATCCAGGAGAACACCACCACTTCATCCTTCTTGAGCTTGACGCTTTGCGGAAAGGAGGTGAGCTTGCCGGGTTTCACATCGTCGGCGATGCATTCGGTGTATTCGATCGCGCCGTACTCYTTCCAGATCTTGCCGGCCTTGCGGGACAGCTTGCGGTAGGCCTCCACTTTCTTGGTGGGGACGGCGACGATGAATCCATCTACGTAGCGGGCCATAAAGAAATCTCCTTGTTTGAGGTGCCGATGAAAAGCGGATGCGACACGGCGAAACAACAAGGTCAGGAGACCCTTCGCATCTTGTGTACACCGTACACAATATACCCGAAAACAGGGAATTCCTTGACGGAAAAAGTAACAAAGCTTGCTGGCCCTCAGGCGCTGAAGACGTGGGCCTGGCCGGCCACGGTGATGCGCACCATGGCGCCCAGCGCCGGCGCATGCATGCCCGCGCTGTGCACCAGCAGCGGCTCATCCCAGCCGCTTGCTGGCGCCGCCGAAGCCGCGCCGGTGCCGCGCACCAGGCGCACCGACAGCACGCAGACCGAGCCGCCGAAATCGGTGTCGGTGATCGCACCGTAGCAGGCCTCGCCTTGCGAGCCCTGCGCCGCCGCTTCGGCCGGCACCTCGGCCACCTGCAGCTGCTCGGGCCGCAGCATGATTTGCGCCGGACCCTGGCGCCCACTGTCGTTGACGGCGATGCGCCCCAGCGCGCAGTCGGCCCAGCCGCCGGCCAGTTGCGCGGGCAGCACGATGCTGTCGCCCAGGAAGCCGGCCACAGCCGCATCGCGCGGCCGCAAATACAGGTCCAGCGGGCGGCCGGCCTGCACCAGCAACCCGCCGCGCATCACGGCCACCTGGTCGGCGAATGACAAGGCCTCGGCCTGGTCGTGCGTGACGAGGATGGTGGTGATGCCCGCAGCGCCCAGCAGCTGCGCCACGGCCTTGCGGGTGCTGGCGCGCAAGCCAGTGTCGAGTGCCGAGAAAGGTTCGTCGAGCAGCATCAGCTTCGGCCGTTGCGCCAGAGCCCGCGCCAGCGCCACACGCTGCTGCTGGCCGCCCGAGAGCTCATGCGGGCGGCGCGCCAGCATGGCGCTGTCCAGCGCGACCATGTCCATCAGTTCGGCGATCCGTTCAGCGCGCCGCGGCGTGTTGCGCGGCAGGCCAAAGCCGACGTTGCCTTCAATCGTGAGGTGCGGAAACAGTGCGCCGTCCTGCGGCACATAACCTATGCCGCGTTCGTGCGCGGGCACGGCATCGGGGCCATCGGCCAGTTGGCGCCCGCCCAGGGTGACACGGCCGGCGTCGGGCGCCTCAAAGCCCGCGATGATGCGCAGCAGCGTGGTTTTGCCCGAGCCCGAAGGGCCGACGATGGCGGTGCGGCTGCCGGGCGTGACGCTGAGGTCCACGCCGCCCAGGGCCTGAACGGCGCCGTAATGTTTGCGGATGGCTTGCAGTTCCAGAGAAGTCGTCATCGCGTCATCGTCCCGCCGTGCGTTTGGATTGGTGGTAAAGCAGCCAGGTCATGGGCAGCGAGAGCAGCACCATGATGAGCGCATAGGGCGCGGCGGCGGCGTAGTCGATCTCGCTGCTGTAGGCCCAGAAGGAAGTCGCCAGCGTGCGCGTGCCGTTGGGCGCGAGCATCAGCGTGGCGGTGAGTTCGTTGGTGATGCCCAGGCCCACCAACGCCGCGCCGGCCGCCGCACTGGGCGCGGCCAGCCGCATCGTGATGGCCCACAGCGCCTGGGCGGGCGTGCGGCCCAGGCTGCGCGCGGCCTGCTCCAGCTCCACCGGCGCCTGCGCGATGCCGGCGCGCAGGCTGATCAGGGCGCGCGGCAAAAACATCAGCAGATAGGCCAGCAGCACCGTGAGCGCCGTCTGGTAGATCGGCAGGCGCACGGTGACCGTGACCAGGGCCAGCGCCACCACCACGCCGGGCAGCGAGCCGACCATGTAGTTGCAAGCTTCGAGCACACGCTGCAACCGGCCCGGCGAGCGTATCGACAGCCAGGCCATGGGCACAGCGGCCAGCGTGGTCAGCAACGCACCGGCCAGCGCGAGCGCCAGGGTCTGGAAAAGAGACGGGCCGAGTTCATCGAAGCGCCACACAGCCGCGCCGCCCGCCACCAGCCAGCGTCCCAGTGTGACCAGCGGCACGCCCAGCGCCAGCACGCTGAGCAGCGCGGGCAGCAACAGGCCAAGCGCGGTGAAGCGGCCCAGGCTGCGCTTCAAAGGCATGCGCGCCGCGCCGGAGCCGACGCGCGCATAACGTTCCTTGCCGCGCGCGGCCGATTCCAGCCCCAGCAGCGCGAAGCAGCAGACCACCAGCACGCCCGAGAGCATGTTGGCGGCGGGGCCGTTGTAGGTCGACTGGAACTGGTCGACGATGGCCGTGGTGAAGGTGTCGAAGCGGATCATCACGTAGAGGCCGTATTCGGCCAGCAAGTGCAGCCCCACCAGCAGCGAGCCGCCGCACACCGCCAGCCGCAACTGCGGCAGCACCACACGAAAGAACACGGCCCAGGGGCTAAGGCCGAGCGAGGCGGCGCTGTCTTCCATGCCCGGGTCCAGCCGCCGCAGGGCCGCGGCCACCGGCAAATACAGGAAAGGGAAATAGGCGATCACCGAGACCATCACGCCGGCCGCCAGGCCGTGCAGCCCGGGCGCCACCGTCATCCAGGCATAGCTGTGCACAAAAGCCGGCACCGCCAGCGGCGCCACCAGCAGCCAGGCCCAGGTGCGGGCGCCGGGCAGCTCGCTGCGTTCGGTGAGCCAAGCCAGCGCCACAGCCAGCACGGCGCATAGCGGCACCGTGAGCGCCACCAGCAGCCCGGTGTTGACCAACAGTTCGCCGACGCGCGGCCGGAAGATCAGGGCCGAGGCGGTATCCCAGCCGGTCTGGACGCCGACCCAGAGCACAAAGCCCAGCGGCAGCAAAGCCAGCAGCGAGACCACGAGGGCCGCGCCGCCCACCCAGGACAGGCGCCAGCCGCCATGCCCCGCCGCCGCAGCAGCCGGGAAAGGCCGCAGCACGGCGTCGGCGCCGGCATCAAGGGGCAAGGCACTCAAGGAAGGTATCCGATCCGCGGGCGTGAAAGCGGTTTACAGCAGGCCGGCCTGGGTCATCAGGTCGGTGACTTTTTTGCTGTTGAGTTTGGACGGCTCGACCTTGGGCGCCTGCAGTTCGGCCAGCGGCACCAGCTTGGGGTTGGACTGCGCGCCGGTACCGACGGCGTATTCATAGGCGTCGCCAGTCTTCAAAATTTCCTGGCCGCCCTTGCCGGCGATCCATTTCACGAAAGCCTGGGCTTCGGGCTGGTGCTTGCTCGAGGCCAGCACGCCGCCGCCGGAGATGCTGACGAAAGCGCCAGCATCCTGGTTGCGGAAGTAATGCAGCTGGGTGTTGCTGCTGTTCTCGCCGGTCTTGGCCTGGTCGCCGTAGTAGTAATAGTGGTAGATGACCCCGCCCTCGATCTGGCCGGCGTTGACGGCCTTGAGCACCGTGCCGTTGCCCTTGTAAGGTGTGGCGTTTTCCTTCATGGCCTTGAGCCAGGCGGCAGTGGCAGCCTCGCCCTTGAGCTCAAGCAGCGCGCTCACGATGGCCTGGAAGTCGGCGCCGGAAGGCGACGCGGCCCAGCGGCCCTTCCATGCCGGCGTGGCCAGATCCAGCATGGACTTGGGCAGCTGCGCCGGCGTGAGCTTGGCCTTGTTGTAGACAAACACCGTGCTGCGCGCGGCGATGCCGGTCCAGCGGCCATGCTCGGGACGGAAGTTGGCAGGCACTTCAGACAAGGTGGCCGCATCCAGCGGGGCAAACAGCCCTGCCATATCAACCAGCGCCATGGCGGGAGAGTTTTCGGTCAGGAACACGTCGGCGGGTGAGGCTTTGCCTTCCTGCACGATCTGGTTGCCCAGCTCGGTATCGCTGCCGTTGCGCAAGGTGACCTTGATGCCGGTTTCCTTGCTGAAGGCATCGGCCCAGGCCTTGGTCAGGCTGGCGTGCTGGGCGTTGTAGACCACGATGCCCTCGGGGCTGGGTTTGACGGCTTGCGCTGTGGCGGCCAGCGGAGCGGCCAGAAGGCCGGCGGCCAGCGCGGCGCCGGCAAGGGAGAAGGACAACAATTTCATGGAACACCTTTACAAAAGAAGCGGGCACGCAGGGGACCGGGTCGGCAGGCGAAAAGACGAAAAGGCGGAAAAACAGTCATGTCTTGCGCCGCGCCTGTAAGGAACCAGTCATGCAAATGCGAATTACTCTCATCTATATGGTAACCGCTCCGCCATTTGGTTCCGCGGTAGGGCAATGGTTTACATAAGCGGCGTGCGCAAGCCGGAGCTGTCGGCACTTGCTGACAGCTGCCCGGGCCGCTGGCCGATGAGCGGCATGCGGCCCGGCGCCTAGCCTTGAAGCTTCCACCCCATGCACATCGATACACATCCATTCAGGGAGTTTTCATGAGCACAGCCAAATCAGACCACGACACCCTCTGGGCCCTGATCAAGGACATCAAGTACGGCATGCTCACGCACCGCCACGCCAACGGCTTGCTGCACGCCCATCCGCTGACCACGCAGAACCGCGCCATCGACGAAGGCGCGCGGCTGTACTTTTTCATCTCGCGCAAAAGCGAGCTGGCCCAGCGCCTGCAGCAGGACGGCAATGTCAATGTGTCGTATGCGGACCCGGGTGACGACAGCTATGTGTCGCTGTCAGGCCAGGCTCTGGTTGCCGAAGACCAGGCCAAAAAGGAAGAACTCTGGTCGCCGGCGGCACGGGCCTGGTTTCCGGCCGGCGTGAACGACCCGGACCTGGCCTTGCTGGCGGTGCATATCCACCACGCTGAATATTGGGATGTGAAGGAAAGCAAGATGGTGCAGCTGGCCWAGATGGCCAAGGCCGCGCTCACCGGAGACACGCCGCCCAGGCTGGGCGAACACAAAGAACTGCACCTGTCCTGAACCAGCGCGAGGTCCCATGCCCTTCATCTCATTCAACAAATCCACCGAACCGGCCGCACCGGACGACCTGCGCATCAACAGCGCCGCGGTGCTGTACGTGGAGGCCTCGCCTCCCGACCTGGTCGGCCAGACCACCATCCACATGCTGGGCCAGGGGACGACCGTCAATGCCGTCACCGAATCGGTAGGCACCGTGGTCGCCAGCATAGGCAATCTGGTGGGCCTCAAGCGCCACTACCTGGCGCCGCCGCCCGACATCGGCGCGAGCACGGTCTATGTGCAGGCGTCCAACGTGAGTTATATGCGCCCCAACCTGCCGCTGTCGCCGGAGTTCTGGTACCTGACCTTTGTCGACGGTTCGGAATTGCGGGTGGTCGAGCCTCTGCCCTGAAGACTCCAATGCGCTTCGGACTGGCGCCGTGCCACGCCCTTATTTCTGTGCGGGCACATAGCGCACGGGCTCATCGCCCACGCGCAGGTAGTTCACCACCCCCATCACGTCGTCGACCAGCCAGACGGCTTTCTCCAATGCTTCGGACTGCTCGCGTGTCTTGACGCAGCCTTTGAGGAACACCAGCCGGCGCTCACCCTGCACCCAGACGCTGGTGTCGTCGAAGCGGCCGTCGAGCTTGATGTACTGCGAGACACGCGGAATGATCTCCTGGTCGTACCAATAAGAGTTGGCAAGCCGGCAGCGCCCCACGCGATAACAGCTGCCGCCGTGCTGCGCCCGGACATGGGCCACGTCGCGCACTTCCTGCTCGGTGTAAAGCGGCCCTTCGGGAACCGGGCACTGGGCGATGGCCGAGGTGACCTGGAGGAAGGGGTCGTTGAAGGCGTTGCTGCGCGCTTCTTGTGCTCCCGCACCGGTTACCGAAAAAAGGGCAAAAAAAAGGAAGGAAAGAAGTGACGGTTTCTTCATCACTTCATCCTTCCATTTCACCTTGCGGCTGTCAAGCCGCAGGCAGGGTGTCCACTTAGGCCGGCACGCCGTCCTTCACCGTATCGGCCATGTCGGTGTAATCCTTGACCTGGTCGAAGTTGAGGTACTGGTAAATCTGCGCGCTGGCAGCCGTCAGCACGCCCATGTCGGCCATGTATTCGGCCTTGGTGGGGATACGGCCCAGCTTGGAGCAGATCGCGGCCAGTTCGGCGGAACCGAGGTAGACGTTGGAGTTCTTGCCCAGGCGGTTCGGGAAGTTGCGGGTGGAGGTGGAGAACACCGTCGCGCCCTCTTTCACCTGTGCCTGGTTGCCCATGCACAGGCTGCAGCCCGGCATTTCCATGCGGGCGCCGGCGGAGCCGAGCACGCCGTAATGGCCCTCTTCCGTGAGCTGCTTGGCGTCCATCTTGGTCGGCGGCGCCATCCACAGCTTGACGGGGATGTCGCGCTTGTTCTCGAGCAGCTTGGAGGCCGCGCGGAAGTGGCCGATGTTGGTCATGCAGCTGCCGATGAAGACTTCATCGATCTTGCTGCCGGCCACTTCGCTGAGGGTCTTCACGTCGTCGGGGTCGTTCGGGCAGGCCACGATGGGTTCGTGGATGTCGGCGAGGTCGATTTCGATGACGGCGGCGTATTCGGCATCCGCATCGCCCTTGAGCAACTGCGGGTCGGCCAGCCAGGCTTCCATGGCGGCGATGCGTCGCTTGATGGTGCGCACGTCCGAGTAGCCCGTGGCGATCATCCACTTCAGCATCGTGATGTTGCTGTTGATGTACTCGATGATGGGTTCCTTGTTCAGGTGCACCGTGCAGCCGCCGGCGGAACGCTCGGCGGAGGCATCGGAGAGCTCGAACGCCTGTTCCACCTTGAGGTCGGGCAGACCTTCGATTTCCAGGATGCGGCCCGAGAAGATGTTCTTCTTGCCCTGCTTGGCGACCGTCAGCAGGCCGGCCTTGATGGCGTACAGCGGGATCGCGTTGACCAGGTCGCGCAGCGTGATGCCGGGCTGCATTTCACCCTTGAAGCGCACCAGCACCGATTCGGGCATGTCCAGCGGCATCACGCCGGTGGCGGCGCCGAAGGCCACCAGGCCGGAGCCCGCGGGGAAGCTGATGCCGATGGGGAAACGCGTGTGGCTGTCGCCGCCGGTGCCGACGGTGTCGGGCAGCAGCATGCGGTTAAGCCAGCTGTGGATGATGCCGTCGCCGGGACGCAGCGAAATGCCGCCGCGCGTGCTGATGAAATCAGGCAGCTCGTGGTGCATCTTCACGTCGACGGGCTTGGGATAGGCCGCCGTATGGCAGAAGGACTGCATGACCAGGTCGGAGCTGAAGCCCAGGCAGGCCAGGTCTTTCAGTTCGTCGCGCGTCATCGGGCCGGTGGTGTCCTGCGAGCCGACCGAGGTCATCTTGGGTTCGCAATACGTGCCGGGGCGCACGCCCTGGCCTTCCGGCAGGCCGACCGCGCGGCCGACCATTTTTTGCGCCAGCGTGAAGCCGCGGCCGTTGTCGGCCGGGTTCTGCGGCAGGCGGAACTGGGTGGACAAAGGCAGGCCCAGCGCGAAGCGCGCCTTGGCCGTGAGGCCGCGGCCGACGATCAGCGGAATGCGGCCGCCGGCACGCACTTCGTCGAACAGCACGTCGCTCTTGAGCTTGAACTCGGCGATCACCTTGCCGTCCTTGAGCGCCTTGCCGTCGTAGGGGCGCAGCTCGATCACGTCGCCCATGGCCATCTGGCTCACGTCGAGTTCGATCGGCAGCGCGCCGGAGTCTTCCATGGTGTTGTAGAAAATCGGTGCGATCTTGCTGCCGAGGCAGACGCCGCCGAAGCGTTTGTTGGGCACAAACGGAATGTCCTGGCCCGTCCACCACAGCACGGAGTTGGTGGCCGACTTGCGCGAGGAACCGGTGCCGACCACGTCGCCCACATAGGCCACGAGGTTTCCCTTGGCCTTGAGTTCTTCAATGAACTTGACCGGGCCGCGCTTGCCGTCTTCCTCGGGCGTGACGCCGGGGCGGGCGTTCTTGTGCATGGCGATGGCATGCAGCGGGATGTCGGGGCGGCTCCAGGCGTCGGGCGCGGGGGAAAGATCGTCGGTGTTGATTTCACCGGCCACCTTGAAGACCGTCAGCTTGATGGACTCGGGGACTTCAGGGCGGCTGGTGAACCACTCGGCATCGGCCCAGCTTTGCAGCACGGCCTTGGCGTACTTGTTGCCCTTCTCGGCTTTTTCCTGGACGTCGTGGAACTGGTCGAACATCAGCAGGGTATTTTTCAGGCCGCTGGCGGCTTGCGTGGCGACGCTGTCTTCCGCGTCGTCGAGCAGCGCGACCATGGGGCTGATGTTGTAGCCGCCCAGCATGGTGCCCAGCAGCTGCGTGGCTTTTTCACGCGAGATCAGCGCGCATTTTTCCGTGCCGTGGGCCACAGCCGCCAGGTAGCTGGCCTTGACCTTGGCGGCGTCGTCAACGCCGGCCGGAACGCGGTGGGTAATGAGTTCGACCAGGAAGGCTTCCTCGCCCTTGGGCGGATTCTTCAGCAGCTCGATGACTTCGCCGGTCTGCTTTGCGGACAACGGCAGCGGCGGGATGCCGGTGACGGCGCGCTCGGCGACGTGGGCGCGGTAGGTTTGCAAGAAGTCGGACGTCATGGTTTTTTTCTCCTGTACTCAAAAATTTGCACGGGCGATGCCCGTGCGGTCGTGGTCTGTGTCTGTTATTGGGTTTTGGCCGGGGCAGTTTCTGGCTGAGCAGAACCCGTGCCAGCCTGAGCTGGCGCAGCTTTGGCGGCAGGCAAGGCCTCCAGAATGCTGGTCGGGGGGTTCTTCTTCATGTCGTCGGCAAAAGTCACCTGCGCCGGGCTCATGCACTCGTCAGCCAGGCGCTGGCCCAATTTCTGGCTCATCAGCATCGACTTGTTGCCCAGCTGGAGCCACATGGCGCCTGCACGGCCGTCTTCCAGGCGGATGGCGCCGGTGCGGCTTCCGACCGGGTGCATGCGAAAACGCATCTTGCCCGTCTGCACCAGGAAGAAGCCCGGGCGTTTTTCGTTCGGCGTGATGGTGACGGAGGCACCCAGTTCGCAGGGGATCGTGCCGATGTAAACCCGCTTGGCGAGCTCCAGGTCTTCAGCGGTCAAGGTGACTGACAGGTCATCGTCAATGGGCGTCCTTTCTTCCACCACCTTGGCGGCGGAACGCCTGATCGGTGCGCGCTTGGCGGCCTGGACAGGCTGGTCAGCTGCGGCTGCAGCCTTGGGCGCGGCGGCTTTAGGGGCCGCCGTCTGGGCCAGCAACAGGGCCGGCGCGGCCAGCATCAAGGCAGAGAGAGCGAAATGTTTCATGAGGGTCCTTTGGAACGGTCAACAGTCAATCGGAAAAATCAGTGAAGCGGGACAGGAAAATACGCCTGCGCCTCGTGCGGTAAGACACGGCCGGTCTGGTGCGCACGCTCCAGAACCTGCCAAAAGTAGCGGTAGCTCGCGCGGTCGTGCAGCTTTCCTTCAAAGTTGATGGGCGCCCAGTCGGCAAGCGCGGCGGCGGTGATTATTTTGGTGGCGTCCTCAATCTCGCCTTCGCCGGGTGCGAAGGCCTCCAGAATGGGGCGAATCTGGTTCGGGTGGATGCTCCACATCCGGGTGTAGCCCAGTTCGCGGGCGGCATGGCGTGCGGCGGCGGTCATGGCCTCAATGTCGCTGAATTCCGTGACAACACAATGTGAGGGCACCTTGCCGTGGGCGTGGCAGGCCGAAGCGATTTCGAGCTTGGCGCGCAGCACCAGCGGGTGCGTGAACTGGCCCCGGCTGCTCATGCCGTCGGCGGGAATCGCGCCCGCATGGGCCGACACAAAATCCATGAGCCCGAAGCTCAGCGACTGCACGCGCGGGTGCGCCGCGATCTCAAAGGCATTGCGCACCGCGAGCGGCGATTCGATCAGCACGTGCAGCGGCAAATCCCCGGCGCAAGCGGCCAGCAGCGCCTGCTCGGCGCGCAGTACGTCGGCCAGCGATTCGACCTTGGGAACCATGATGTGCGAAAGGTGGCGCGCCAGCTTGCCGGCGATCATCGCCATGTCGGACTCAAAGGCCGGATGGTCCACCGCGTGCACACGCACGGCGACGCGGGCCTTGTCGCCGGCCAATGCCGCCAGCGCCACCACCATGGCCGCGTGCTCGGCCTCGCCGCCCACGGGCGCGCCGTCTTCGCAGTCCAGCGTCACGTCAAACACGCAGGCGCCGAACTCCTCGATCATCTCGGCCTGCAACTGCAGGCTTTTGCGCATGCGCGCTTCGACGCCGCTGTAGTGGTCGCAGACCGGCAGCGTCATGGCGCCGGCCTGGGCGCCGAGCAGCACTTGCGCGGGATGAAGGGCGGTGGCGCTCATGGCTTGCGTTGGGCGACGATGAACATGCGCGGGAAGGCCAGCAGCCGTTTTCCGTCACTGCGCGGGGTATAGGCCTTGGCGACCCGCCGTTCGTATTCGGCGAGGTAACTCGCCTGCAGGTCCGGCGGCAGGCGGTCCACAAAGGGCTTGAGGCCCGTTGCACGCACCCATTCCACGATAGCGGCGGCCGAATCCATAGGGTGCTGGTAAGCCGTGCGCCAGACATCGACGTGCGCGGCCTCAGCGGCCAGCAGGTCGTAATAACGGTCTATCGAGAAAAGCTCGGTGCGCAGCTTTGAGTAATCACCGATTGCGTCAGTCCACGGCGCTTCGGACGCCAACTCGCGCATCAGGCGATGCGTGGGCTCGTCGCGGTTGTCGGGCATCTGGATGGCCAGCACGCCGCCGGGCGCCAGCGCGGCGAACAGCCGCGGGATCAGCCTGGCGTGGTCGGGCACCCATTGCAAGGCCGCGTTCGCGTAGATGAGCTGGGGTGCGGCATCGCCGGATGCGGCTTGCCAATCGGCGATGTCGCTCAACTCRAAATGCGCGGCCGGCAGGCGCTTGCGCGCGCTGGCCAGCATGGCTTCGGAATTGTCGGTGCCCGTGACCACGGCGCCCGGAAAGCGGCGGACCAGCAACTCGGTGGAATTGCCGGGCCCGCAGCCCAGGTCGAACACCCGGGCCGCCTGCCCCAGCGGCACCCGCGCCAGCAGCTCCTGGGCCGGGCGCGTGCGCTCGTCCTCATAGCGGCTGTAGAGTGCGGGATTCCAGTCGCTCATGGATGAGGACGGCGGTGTGCGGACAAGTGCTGGCGGCCTCTAGTACTGCAAGCTGGAAGTAGCGAAACAAAATGAAAGTGATGGATTCGCGCCCAGGGCAAGGCGCGAGCCGCAGCGAAGGCTGGACGCCTTCGCAAGGCTTGCAACGCCGCCATGGGTGCGAAGACGCGCTTTCATGTTTCGATATTTTCGGGTTGCAGTACTGGTTTACAGGAGATGCTTGACGCCGTCTTGCTCACCCTTGAGCTCGTCCAGCGTCTTGTTGATGCGTTCCTGGCTGAAGGCGTCGATTTCCAGGCCTTCGACGAGTTTGTACTCGCCGTTTTCGCAGGTCACGGGGAAACCGAACATGACGTCCTTGGGGATGCCGTACTGGCCGTCCGACGGGATGCCCATGGTGACCCACTTGCCGTTGGTGCCCAGGGCCCAGTCGCGCATGTGGTCGATGGCGGCATTGGCGGCCGATGCCGCCGAGGACAGGCCGCGCGCTTCAATGATGGCGGCGCCGCGCTTGCCGACGGTGGGCAGGAACACGTTGGCGTTCCATTCCTGGTCGTTGATCATCTTGGCGACGCTTTCGCCCTTGATGGTGGCGAAACGGTAGTCGGCGTACATCGTGGGCGAGTGGTTGCCCCAGACGGTGAGCTTTTCGATGTCGGCCACGGCCTTGCCGGTCTTGGCGGCGATCTGGCTGGCAGCGCGGTTGTGGTCCAGGCGCAGCATGGCGGTGAAGTTCTTGCGCGGCAGGTCGGGGGCGCTCTTCATGGCGATGTAGGCGTTGGTGTTGGCGGGGTTGCCGACCACCAGCACCTTGACGTTGCGGCTGGCAACGGCGTTGAGCGCCTTGCCCTGCGCCGTGAAGATGGCGCCGTTGACGGCCAGCAGTTCGGCGCGTTCCATGCCGGGGCCGCGCGGGCGCGAACCGACCAGCAGCGCGTAGTCGGCATCCTTGAAGGCCTTCATCGGATCGTCATACGCTTGCATGCCGACCAGCAGCGGGAAGGCGCAGTCGTCGAGTTCCATCATCACGCCCTTGAGCGCCTTCTGCGGGCCCTCAACAGGCACTTCGAGCAGTTGCAGGATGACGGGCTGGTCCTTGCCGAGCATCTCGCCGGAGGCAATGCGAAACAGCAATGCGTAACCGATTTGGCCAGCTGCACCGGTGACTGCAACACGGACGGGTTTTTTGCTCATGATCGAGGGCTCCAGGAAAGTTAAGAATCGGTTGAATGAGGGTGTGATGTGAGATGTCTGGCGCGAGCCTGGGATATCCGAGATGCTTATTCAGGGTTTTCGCCCTCAAAATCACCGCAAAATGGCAGGCCATGCACTGGCTCAGCCCAAGATTTTACGCTCGAAAAGTGACGGGCGTCAATTTGTCTTATGTCTTATATAAGATATGATTCAGGCTTGATTCGGACTTTATTTCCGGGATTGCCGCGTGCCTGTTGCGGCACCCCATGCAACCCGCTTTAACCCGCCGCCAAACGCCACTTACTGCTGCTAACCTGCTGCTCCCATGGCCATCAACCCGTCCTCATTGACCGATTCCGCCACGCTTTCCGGCGATGCCGGCGCGGTTACCGGCGTGGCACCGGCCTTCAGCCCGCTCTACCAGCAGATCAAGGTGCTGATCCTGCAAAGCCTGCAGGCCGGTGAATGGAAGCCCGGCGAGGCCATTCCCAGCGAGATGGACCTCGCCGCGCGTTTCCGCGTGAGCCAGGGCACGGTGCGCAAGGCGATCGACGAACTGGCGGCCGAGAACCTGGTGGTGCGCCGCCAGGGCAAGGGCACCTTCGTGGCCACGCATGCTGAGCAACACGTGCAATACCGCTTCCTGCGGCTCATGCCCGACAGCGGCGACACCACCAGCGAAGGCCCGGCCGAGCGGCAGATCATCGATTGCAAGCGCCTGCGCGCGCCGGCCGACATCGCGCGCCCGCTCTCGCTGCGCACCGGCGACGCCGTGCTGCAGCTGCGCCGCGTGCTGGCCTTCCAGGGCACGCCGACGATTCTCGAAGACGTCTGGCTGCCGGGCGGCCCGTTCAAGGGCCTGACCGCCGAGCGGCTGGCCACGCACCGCGGCCCCATGTACGCGCTGTTTGAAACCGAGTTCGGCGTGCGCATGGTGCGCGCCGAGGAAAAAATCCGCGCCGTCGCGGCCGATGAGGCCTCCGCCGCGCTGCTCAGCGTGCCGGTGGGCGCGCCGCTGCTCAGCGTGGAGCGCACCGCCTATACCTACAACGACCTGCCCATGGAATTGCGCCGGGGCCTGTACCGCACCGATACCCATCACTACAAAAACGACCTTAGTTGACGGGAACCCTCAGGAAGCTGCAAACGTTTGTAAGCCGATTGTTGCGTTGCAATAGAATTCGGCTGTTTAGCTGTAATTGCAGACCCGGTTACCACCCAGTTACACCCACGAAAGCCTAAAAATGACAGAGCTGGCCTCCAAACAGCGTCCCAAGCGGCCCGAGTTCCGCAACATCAACGCGCTCACCGACCTCCCCACCTACCGCTTCCCCGTCGCAAGCATCATCTCCATCCTGCATCGCATCAGCGGGGGCATCATGTTCCTGCTGCTGCCCTTCATCATCTGGATGTTCGACACCTCGATTTCTTCCGAGATTTCGTTCGAGAAATTCAAAGCGGCTTTCAACATCGGCATGCTGGGCCTGCCCGGCATCATCTGGAAGCTCGTGGCGCTGGCCCTGATCTGGGCCTACCTGCACCACTTCATCGCCGGCCTGCGCCATCTCTGGATGGACGTCAGCCACGCCGCCGTCAGCAAGGAGTTCGGCAAGTCATCCGCCATCTTCACGCTGGTCGTGAGCATCGCCCTGACGCTGGTCCTCGGCGCCAAGCTGTTCGGCCTTTACTGATCACAAGGAGCACAAAAAATGGCAGTTAACTACGGCTCCAAGCGCATCGTTGTCGGTGCCCACTACGGCTTGCGCGACTGGCTCGCGCAACGCGTCACGGCTGTCCTGATGGCCCTCTTCACCGTGCTGCTGCTGGCCCAGGTCATCTTCAGCAAAGGCCCCATCGGCTACGACAAATGGGCCGGCATTTTCTCGGCGCAGTGGATGAAAGTGCTGACCTTCACGGTCATCATCGCCCTGCTCTACCACGTGTGGGTCGGCATGCGCGAGATCGGGATGGACTACCTCAAGGCGGCGTCCCTCAAGCTCGTGCTGAATGTGTTCACCATCGTCTGGCTGGTGGCCTGCGCCGGCTGGGGCATCCAGGTCCTGTGGCGCCTCTGACGCGCCGCTGACACTGAAGACCCGACAAGAAGACCGACACCCCACAAAAAATCATGACCGCAACATCCAAACTCCCCAAGCGCAAATTTGACGTCGTCATCGTCGGTGCCGGCGGCTCCGGCATGCGCGCCTCGCTGCAGCTGGCGCGCGCCGGCCTCAATGTCGCCGTGCTCTCCAAAGTGTTCCCCACGCGCTCGCACACCGTCGCGGCCCAGGGCGGCATCGGCGCCTCGCTCGGCAACATGAGCGAAGACAACTGGCACTACCACTTCTACGACACCGTCAAGGGCTCCGACTGGCTCGGCGACCAGGACGCGATCGAGTACATGTGCCGTGAAGCGCCCAAGGTCGTGTACGACCTCGAGCACATGGGCATGCCCTTCGACCGCAACCCCGACGGCACGATTTACCAGCGCCCCTTCGGCGGCCACACCGCCAACTACGGCGAAAAGCCCGTGCAGCGCGCCTGCGCCGCGGCCGACCGCACCGGCCACGCCATGCTGCACACGCTGTACCAGCAAAACGTCAAGGAAAAAACCAGCTTCTTCGTCGAATGGATGGCGCTGGACCTGATCCGCGATGCCGCGGGCGACGTCGTGGGCGTGACCGCCCTCGAAATGGAAACCGGCGACGTCCACATTTTTGAAGCCAAGACCACACTGCTGGCCACCGGCGGCGCCGGCCGCATTTTTGCCGCGTCGACCAACGCCTTCATCAACACCGGCGACGGCCTGGGCATGGCGGCGCGCGCCGGCATCCCGCTGGAAGACATGGAGTTCTGGCAGTTCCATCCGACCGGCGTGGCCGGCGCCGGCGTGCTGCTGACCGAAGGCTGCCGCGGCGAAGGCGCGATTTTGCGCAACAGCAACGGCGAGCGTTTCATGGAGCGCTATGCGCCCACGCTGAAAGACCTGGCGCCGCGCGACTTCGTCTCGCGCTCCATGGACCAGGAAATCAAGGAAGGCCGCGGCTGCGGCCCCAACAAGGACTACATCCTGCTGGACATGACCCACCTGGGCGTGGACGCCATCATGAAGCGCCTGCCCTCGGTGTTCGAGATCGGCCACAACTTCGCCAACGTCGACATCACCAAGGAACCGATCCCCGTGGTGCCGACCATCCACTACCAGATGGGCGGCATCCCGACCAACATCCACGGCCAGGTCGTCACGCAGGACGCCAGCAACCAGAGCCAGGTCGTCAACGGCCTCTACGCGGTGGGCGAATGCTCCTGCGTCAGCGTGCACGGCGCCAACCGCCTGGGCACCAACTCGCTGCTGGACCTGCTGGTGTTCGGCAAGGCCGCCGGCAACCACATCGTCGAGTTCGCCAAGACCACCGTCCACAAGCCGCTGCCGGCTGACGCCGCCGACAAAACCCTGGCCCGCATCGCGCGCCTGGACAACGCGACCGACGGCGAATACGCCCAGGACGTGGCCAACGACCTGCGCGCCGCCATGCAGCAGCACGCCGGTGTGTTCCGCACGCAAGCCATCATGGACGAAGGCGTAAGCAAGATCGCCGCCCTGCGCGCGCGCGTCAACAGCATCGGCCTGAAAGACAAGTCCAAGATCTTCAACACCGCGCGCATCGAGGCGCTGGAAGTCGAGAACCTGATCGAGGCCGCACAGGCCACCATCGTGTCGGCCGCCGCCCGCCGGGAAAGCCGCGGCGCGCACTCTGTCGACGACTACGGCGACACGCCCGAACACCCGAACGGACGCAACGACACCGAATGGCACAAGCACACGCTGTGGTACAGCGAAGGCAGCCGCCTGGCCTACAAGCCGGTGCAGATGAAGCCCCTGACCGTCGAGTCCGTGCCGCTCAAGACACGCACGTTCTAAAAAAAACAGACACGACAGACGGCCTGCGACCCCACAAGAAGCGAGAAACCCCATGACCAAACGCACCTTCAAGATCTACCGCTACGACCCGGACACCGATGCCAAGCCCTACATGCAGACCATCGAGGTGGAGCTCGACGGCCATGAGCGCATGCTGCTGGACGCGTTGATGAAACTCAAGGCGCAGGATCCGTCCATCAGCTTTCGCCGCTCCTGCCGCGAAGGCGTCTGCGGCTCGGACGCGATGAACATCAACGGCAAGAACGGCCTGGCCTGCCTGACCAATATGCGCACGCTGCCCGAGGTCATCATCCTCAAGCCGCTGCCGGGCCTGCCCGTGGTGCGCGACCTGATCGTCGACATGACGCAGTTCTTCAAGCAGTACAACTCGATCAAGCCCTACC